>NZ_PVWO01000642.1 GCF_003003845.1 Chamaesiphon polymorphus CCALA 037
CAGATGTGTATAAGAGACAGTCGCTAACTCGAGAAGCTATAGGTGCTTATGAAGTCATTGTCATTCCAATTCAACAAAAGTGGAATCATGAGATACTAACAAAAGAAATAGTTCCAGATATTTACAGAAGCAAACAATCTTTTATAGATGGTTTAAAAAAAACATCTCTAAAGGTCTATAATGATCGAAAGACTATTTACGAGTCAACTTTGGAGTTCTCCGTTAACAATATCAGATCGATTTTTCCAATCCTAAATGGTAGAAATGAATTGTCTATGCTGTCTGGGTTATGCGTTCCTTTCTCATCTCGAGATGATAAAAAAATAGGAGTTATGTGGATGCTTTTCTCAAGGCCGTTTGCACGAGATCTTTCAGAAGAAGACAAGGCTATATATCAAGTGTATGCTAACCAAATAGCGTTGGCTTATTCCAGTGCAAAACAATCTGAAGAATTAAAGCAAAAACTTTCTAAAAATACATTTGAGCTAACTGCGAATATCGATCTTAACTACAAAGATGCTCGAAATCAGGCAATCATATGTTTTGTGGTATCGTTGTGCACTTCAATTGCTGGTATCATACTTTTATTCTACGGTTTTTATCATGTAATAGAGAAGAAGGATAAAACATCTGATACTTTAGTTAAAAGTGGAATGGCAGCTTTAGTTGGCGCATTCTTACAAGGAGTTACTGTTCTGGCATTTAACCAGGGTAAAGCTGCGAATGAACGTATGGATCGATATCACAAAGAGTTATACAATGTCCGTAAATTGCAAATCCTGCTTTCTGCAACAGAACAACTTTCTCCAGAAACCTCTCCACAAGCGAAACAACAGATTATTCAAAGTACGACCAATAGCTGGATTGAATCAATTAATGAAACTAAGAATTTAGAAAAACCAAAAGAACAGAAGAATTTGGGAAAGCCAAATTAAATCAATGCAAATCAAAGTAAAATTAAAGCAATAAGTGGCTAGTGGCTAATGTGTCTCCATGTGCCAAGAACAGATAAAGTATGATGGAAAACGTTGACGGTCATTTGCTCATTCTCATTTCATGGGGCGTGACTGATTCTCAATTATGCTAATCCATACCCTTTGTTTTATGCACGAAGATTTTAGATTAAAAATCAATCGAGTTCATATCCTGTTATCCCCAATTAGGCTAAGATAGAAAGTCGCAAGCTCAACCTAAACTGTTCGATCGAGAAGATTCCCCATGGCAATACACGAAGTTTTCATGCCTGCTCTAAGTTCCACCATGACTGAAGGCAAGATCGTCTCTTGGCAAAAATCGCCAGGGGACAAAGTTGAAAAAGGTGAAATCGTTGTCGTGGTGGAATCCGACAAGGCAGATATGGATGTCGAAACCTTTTATAGCGGCTACATTGCGACGATCGTCATTCCAGCGGGAGAGTCCGCACCAGTAGGATCGGCGATCGCGTTAGTGGCCGAAACTCAAGCCGAAATTGAAATAGCCAAGCAGCAAGCTCAAGGCAAATCTTCAGCCGCCACTGCTACTGCTCCTACGACAACATCAGCACCAGCCGCCACTGCCACAGCTACCACGATCGCGCCTCCAGCCACAACTGCCACTCCAGCCCCAGCTACACTCAGAAGCGAACGCCCCGTAGTTTCCCCCCGTGCGAGGAAATTAGCTAAAGAATACGGCATCGCTGTCGAAACTCTCAATGGCACTGGCCCCAACGGTCGGATCACCGCAGAAGATGTCGGTGCCGCTGCCGGAAAACCCCAAGCAGCTCCCGCACACAGCCAGCCAGCAGCACCAGTCGCCACACCCGCATACGTACCGCCTGCCGCACCTGCGATCGCGGCAGTCGCCGGAACTGTAGTTCCCTTTACCACACTCCAAGCCGCCGTCACTCGCAACATGATGGCGAGTCTATCGGTACCGACATTCCGCGTCGGTTATACGATCGAAACCAACAATCTCGACGCACTCTACAAGCAAATCAAAGCTAAAGGCGTCACCATGACAGCACTGCTCGCCAAAGCAGTCGCCATGACTCTTGCCAAACATCCCACAGTTAATGCCAGCTACACCGATGCAGGTCTCAACCATCCCGGCTCGATTAACATCGCCGTTGCCGTCTCCATGCCCGATGGCGGTCTAATTACCCCCGTTCTCCAAAATGCCGATAAACTCGATCTTTACTCCCTCTCGCGGATGTGGAAAGATCTAGTCGATCGCGCACGGATCAAGCAATTGCAGCCCCAGGAGTACAGCTCTGGTACTTTTACCATCTCCAACCTCGGAATGCTGGGTGTCGATCGATTTGACGCCATTCTACCCTCCGGTACGGGTGCGATTTTGGCAGTGGGTGCGTCGCATCCGCAAGTAGTGGCTAGCGAAGATGGTACCTTTGCGATCCGTCGTCAAATGCAAGTCAATATGACTGCCGATCACCGGATTATTTACGGTGCCGATGCGGCTAATTTCCTGAAGGACTTGGCTCTATTAATTCAAACTAATGCCCAATCTTTGACGTTATAGAACCCATTTGAGATCTTTACGATTGCGTGCAAAATTCCTCATTCAGTCGTTTTTTTAGATCTGTAGGGGCGGGTTTGCGGCGCATCGAACGGGAGGGAACCTCCCGTTTGTGTGCGACAAGACAATGCTAGTTAACATCGATTTTAAAATCGATCTCAAACGAACCCGCCCTCCCCAACGG
>NZ_PVWO01000643.1 GCF_003003845.1 Chamaesiphon polymorphus CCALA 037
CCTTTGGATGGTTATCTTGGTGTCGGCGATTGAGTCGAGATCGTGAGGGTTTACCAGCAACTTCGGAAGCTTGGATTTATATCGCAATGATCCGGATCGTGGTTCGTCGTTTAGCATAATTTCATACCTCTCCCCAACTTTTCAAACACCCTCTAACATTCATAGTTGGGTATAATTAATTTTGTTAGTTCGATTATATTGTTTAAATTAAATAAATTATTTGGCAATTTTACTTCACAATTAATACACGAACGCTCGATCGGCAGTAATACGCATCAAAGATGGCAAACTCGATCCTAGACTGGCAACTTCCACCCCAAATAGAAATACCTCCTGAATTTGTCGCGGCAATTCGCAAGTGTAAACCGACAGTAAGTGGTAAATACGCCGCCAGATTATTATGGCAGCGGGGAATCAGAGAGATCGATCGGCTGTCGGGATATTTGGATTGTGACAAATATCAACCCAGTAGTCCCTTTGCCTTTGGGATCGAGATGACGGCGGCGGTAGAGCGATTGAAAAAAGCTTACATCTACGCCGAAAAGGTCGCTATTTGGGGCGATTTTGATGCGGATGGGGTGACGGCGACTAGCGTACTTTGGGACGGCTTGGGGCAGTTTTTCGCGCGGGGAGAACGGCTTAGTTATTATATCCCCGATCGCATGAAGGAATCCCACGGGTTGAATGTGGCGGGGATTAAAAAATTGGCGGCGCAAGGAATTACGCTGATCGTCACTTGCGATACGGGTAGTACGAATATTAAAGAAGTTGAATATGCCACTAAATTGGGTGTCGATGTCATCGTTACCGATCATCATACTTTACCTGCAAAACGTCCGCCCGTAACGGCAATTATCAATCCGCGTTATTTTGAGTCCGAACATCCATTATTTCATCTATCTGGGGTGGCGGTAGCGTATAAATTAGTCGAGGCTTTATATCTAACTTTGCCGGATATTCCCAAGCAACCAGTCGAGTATTTATTAGATCTAGTCGCGATCGGTTTAATTGCAGATTTAGTGCAATTGAGTGGCGATTGTCGCTATCTGGCGCAGCAGGGAATCAAGCGATTGACGCAGCAAAATCAGCCGGATATAGATGGTTTTCGTCCAGGAGTACATAAATTATTGCAATTATGCAAACGTAATGGCGATCGACCGACAGATATTTCGTTTGGGATTGCACCGCGTATTAATGCGATTAGTCGGATTCATGGCGATGCTAGTTTTGGAGTAGAGTTATTAACTAGTCAAGATGTCGATCGTTGTCACGAGCTAGCCGCTGAAACAGAACTGGCAAATACGCGCCGCAAGGAGTTGCAAAAAAATACGACGCTCAAAGTTCAGAGTAAATTATTAGATTTAGATTTATCTACTACTTCCGTAATTGTTTTAGTAGATAGTAATTGGTCGCCTGGAGTTTTGGGGTTAGTTGCCGGACAAGTCGCGCAAGAACATGGCAAGCCGACAATTTTATTAAGTACGAATAGTGACGGCGATACGAGTAAAGAAAAAGCAAAAGTTGCTAGAGGTTCGGCGCGATCGACTCAAAATATCGACCTATATCAGTTGGTCAATTCTCAATCACATTTACTCAATAGTTTTGGCGGACATCCTTTCGCAGCGGGAATGAGTATCAATTTAGACAATATTCCGGTATTTACAGAGGCAATTAACCAACAGCTACAGGCAAAACTCGGTACGATTCCACCGCCATCGATCGCCACCGATCTAGTTGTTACTGTAGCCGATCTTCAAGTGTCGAATGGACGAGAACTATTTGAAGATCTACTATTGCTAGAACCTTATGGAATGGGCAACCCAGCTCCTAAATTATTAATTAAAAATTGTCAGTTCAAGGATGTTAAAAATAGAAATATTCAAGACTTCAAAGGTAAAACCGTTCAATATATTCGGACAAAGTTCGAGCTAGTCGATGCTACTAGTTCTAAAGGTTTCCCCGGTCTTTGGTGGGGACATTACGAGCATGAGATTCCGCGTGTAAAGTGCGATGCGCTCGTCGAATTAGATTTTAACTCCTATGAGAAAAGATTTGAAATTCGTCTAGTCGAAGTCCGTCCGGCGGCGATCGATAATAAATCTCCGAATTTTAGCGATCGACAGTTTGCTCTAAAAATTCTCGATTTTCGTCAAGAATCAATCGAGCCAGCAGCGATCGATTCCGAACCAATTATCTGGGTCAAGCAATGCCCTAGTGAATGGGATGAGCTACAATGCTATTGTCAACAAGCAATTCAGACTAGTAGTAAGTTAGCTCTCAATTATCAGTCTACCAATCTAGCAACTAATAGCGAAATACTTCAGCAGCTAATTGGGATGGCTAAATATGCACTTCAGGCTGGCGAAAGTATTAATTTATATCGATTGCGCTCGCGGCTCAATCTTAGCGATCGAGCGATTCGACTGGGTTTAGATGCGCTAGTAGAAATTGGTTTTGATGTATCCCTTCAAAACCAAACTAATCTAGTTACGATTACGTTGTCTCAAATGCAAGAACGAAACGAGCTAGATCTGTATTCGTTAATTACCGTCCGAGAATTCTTTGCCGCGATCGAAGAAGAACAATTCAAACGTAACTATTTTCTACATGTGCCAGTCTACGCGATCGAAGCTAGTTTGACTACTTAGTCATTGTTTTTGGTGCGTTACAGCACTTTCCAGTTATATGGAGTACAGTAGTCGTAGATGAATAAATTTTTACAATCAAGCCATATTCGGTCGAT
>NZ_PVWO01000141.1 GCF_003003845.1 Chamaesiphon polymorphus CCALA 037
GCAATCCGCAATCCGCAATCCGCAATCCGCAATCCAAAATCTCGTCCACCCATCCCCTCTCTCTCAACTGGAGGATAAACACCTACACCCATCGAACGAGGGAACTAGGGGTAAAGCTTTGTAAGCTGGGGTTAATCATCTACTGGTGGAGATTTAGAATTTATGGCTAGCGAAAGACAGATTCAGGATAAACGCGAATCAACTCAAGAAGACTCAATTGAAAATGGAGCTGCTCAACAAGAACTAGCCGACGGAACTAAAGCCAAGAAAAAATCTGAAACCTCTTCAAAATCGGCAAATTCGGAGTCCACAGATGACTCGGAAGGAATGCAACAGATTGAATCACTTTCACAAGCATTACAAGGTGATTTAAGCACGATCGATCCCGATACTGCCTTGGAGACGATCGATACATTTCATGGTTTATTAAAACAGTCCAAACAGCCCGAAGCAAAAGAACTTGCTAGCGGACTCAAAGATCTTCAAAAACTTTTGAAGCGCAAAGAGCCAAGCGGACACGAACTTGGAGATTTAATCGTTCATTTGGGCGAGCAAACGATCGAAATTGCTGGAGATGCTGACAAAGGACTCAAAGCACCTTTACAACAATTAGGTAAACAACTTACTAAAATCGGTCGATCGTTATCCAAAGCTGAAGATTCCGAGCAGCTTGAAGATTTAGATGCGTTGGTTGATACTCTCAAACAAGAACCAGACAAAATCGATACCAAAGCTTCCGTCGGCGAGATCGATCGCTGGTACGATTTGCTACATAAATCTGAAGATAAGAGTCTCAAGGAAATTGCCACCGAACTCAAAGAACTCAAGCAGCTTTTGAAAGGCAGCAAGTCTAAAGGTGCTGACTTGAGTGAGAAACTAATTCAACTGGGTGAGAAAACTACCGTCGCTGCGGCTAATGCCGGACGTGGGTTTAAAGGAGCGATCCAGAAGTTGGGTAATGCGTTGACAGCCTTTGGTAAATCGCTAGCTTAATGTTTAACTCTAAATCTCCCTCCTTAAATTATAATTTACCACCTAAATATTAGGTGGTAAATTACATTTTTTCTTCATAAATTTCGAGTAAATATTTGAACCTTAACCTGCTCTCCCCAAAGACAGATATTTACAATCTGTCGTTAGAGAGATAAGTTACAACTTTTAATAACTTATCTTAAAGAAAGATGGTTCGTTGACAACCAACGAGCTTTTATTAGAAGGAGAACAAACAAATGTCTATCACTCTTGATGATTCAAAACGCACGGCGATCGCCTGCAAACTAGCTGGGATGAAAGAAGTTCAAAACTTACTAATCTCTAACGAAGAAAAGCTAATGTCTGCTTGTGACGATCGGGAAATCCGCGATCGGTTTGGCAAGATGTTAGATGACGATCGTAAAAATTTAGGTGTTTTAGATACTGTAATGGTTCAGTATGGGGTTAAGAGCGAACCCAAAGAAACAATTACAGAAATGGTTAAAAAAGTAGAAGAGTTGATGGCAGGTTCGGAGCTGACTGTATACGAAAAAGCCGCTCAACACGAATTACTCAAACACCAACAATTCATGGCTGGTGTGTTGGTACACAAAGCCGCACAAGTAGTTGGTGCTGATGTCGAAGCCGCCATCGCACCTTTGAATACGATCAACTTTGAAAACCGCGCTCACCAAGAACAACTCAAAGGCGTACTCGAAAGCTTAGGCGTCCGCGAACTCACCGGACAAGAAGCAGACCAAGGTCTGTGGGCGCGCGTCCAAGATTCGATCGCGGCATTCTCCGGTATCGTCGGTAGTGCGGTTACTCAAACCAGCGACAAATCTGACATGAATGTTGAAGATGTCATCCGTGCGGATCACAACAAAGTCAACATGCTATTCATGCAAATTGACAACACTAACGACCCTCAAAAAATCGAAGAATACTTCGGTCAAATCTACAAAGATTTATCCGCACATTCTGAAGCAGAAGAGGAAGTTGTCTATCCAGCAGTCCGTCCGTTCTATGGCGACACCCAAGAACTATATGACGAGCAGGCAGAAATGAAACAAATGTTAGAAGAAATCAAAGCGATGAATCCTTCTGACGGTAATTTCAAAGCCAAAGTCGAAACCCTGAAAAAAGCGGTCACCGACCACGTTCGTCAGGAAGAAAGCGAAATGTTTGCAGCGATTCGCAACAACTGTAGCGACGACCAACGCGAACAAATGGCTACTCAGTTCAAGGCTGCAAAAAGCAAGATCCAAGAGCAATCTATGGCTCGCTCTAACTAAAGTTTCGATTCGGGGACACTGTTGGATGAATAGTTCAAACCCTCGCCTAGCGAGGCTCGTCAAGTAGCCAATCTTACACATACTCCTCACCGCAAGATTTAGCGACGAGAATTTGTCTAAAACGTTCGACAATCCCCTTTATTATTTTCAACTAAACTTGGCAACACCTTCAGGAATTGACTCGTTATTTTAGTTGTGGGTACTAAAAGTAATCGAGCTGCCATGCCAATGTTTTTAGTTGTAGGCGTTCTCACACTTAACTCGATCCTAGGACTGGATGGAAAGTTTTCCTGACAGTCCTTTTTATTATGTATATCGATCGAGTCGAAGTAGCGTCAATCGTTGAGAGTCGATCGCAATCTGTAAATCGTCTGATGTTAATCGGTTAGTGGGGAAGCTGTTGCCAATTGCGTTCGGTTGTCTCATCTGCGGGAAATAGGCATTCGAGCCGCAGTTCTTGAAGCGTGATGTCATAAGGGGTGCCTAATGTCGCGATCGTCGAGAAGAATTTTAACTCTAAATCGTCGCGCTGGAAATGAACGCTCAATAACAAGGTATGTTGCACAGTGTTACGACGTTCGGTTTGCCAGATTCGATCGATATCTGGATCGCTCGTTAGTTCTTTGAGTAATGCCGTAGAAAAATCGCTTTCCCGTTCGACTAACGTTTCTCGATGCAGTCGTTGCAATGCATGGCTGGCAACGCTCTCCCAGTTGACAATAAACGGACGCAGCCCTTGGGGATGAAACATCACCCGCAGCAGATTGATCTTGCCGTCTGCATCAAAGATACCTTGCAGTCGTTCGGGAGCGATAAATGCACCAAGCAATCGAGTCGCACCTTGATTCGTCAGGAGCAAATTCCAATATCGATCGACTGCAAATGCTGGATATGGCTCGTGTTGCCCTAAAATCAGATCGATCGCTTTGCGCACCGGAACCATTTCGGGAGCCGATAAATCCGTCTCCGTATGAATCGGCGCATATCCAGCGGCTGAGAGTAACAAATTCTGCTGTCTGAGCGGAATCTCTAAAACAGTTGCCAATTGCAACACCATCTCCTGACTGGGTTTAGCGCGTCCCGATTCGAGAAAACTGATGTGACGTTGGGAGACTTCGCTAGAGAGTGCGAGATCGAGCTGGCTGAAATTGCGTCGATCTCGCCATTGTTTAAGTAGCGTTCCAAATGAGTCTACTCGATCGTCGAGAACAGTTAGATGTTGTTGCATGGCAAGACTCACAAAAACAGTGACTTCTATTACCTCACAGGTAATTGTTTTAATTATCCCCTTTTGCCAAGATTGTGACATACCCAAATTGAGGTTATCCAAGTATGTCAACTTCAGCGAATCTCCCGACCACACACTCATTCAATCTCAAGACATTCTATTTAATCCTGACGATCGTGGGGTCGATCGTGCCCTGGTTTTGGTTGTTACAAGATCCCGCCGCACTATTGTCGCCAACCTTATTTTTGCAACGCACGTTCGCAAATAATATTTCGACTACTTGGGCGAGCGATCTGCTAATTAGTGCCAGTGTCTTCTTCATTTTTGCCTCGATCGAACTCAAACGGTTAGGGTCTAGTTCTCTAGGGCTTTTACTCTATGTCGTCCTAACATTTGGCATTGGGCTTTCTTGTTCTCTGCCGCTGTTCCTATATCGTCGAGAACAAATTCTAGAGCGAAAACAGTATTAAATAACACTCGATCGAGTCATCAAGATCGCAAAAACCATTCGCAAATATTTGGAGTGAAGAATATGACTCAGATAACACAACAGAAAACAGCTTTCAACCCGAGCTTATTTGTGCTGCTGGGGATGACGTTTTGGTTTGAAGCCTTATTATTTATTCGGACTGGAGGAGAGTCATTATTTGTCAATGGTAATCCTTGGCTCGTATTATGGTTTGTTGCTTCCATTCCGATCGCCTGGGCTTTAGTCAAAATTAGTGCCGTAGTTGGTAAAATCGATGGTGAGGAACTGTTGAGTGCTGTAGCAATAATGGCCTTGACTGCTCTGTTATTAGATGGTGTTGGGTTAACTTGGTTTCAAGGCTGGTATGGTCTCGGACAGGCAGAACTTTTGCTAGCAGCCGCCTGGTTGTTATGGGGTGTCGGCGTAAGTTTGGCAATCGGATACTGGGCATCTCGCCAATAGACTAGTTACTACAAATCGTTCGAGGAACGATCGATTGCCACTCCAGCCAAATATTGCTAGCGTGACGATCGATCGTCCCTACAAACAACTCAAAATCGATTTGCAGTGATGCGGTTAAAACTCCGAAAAAAAGCCTAGCTAGTAAAAACTAGCTAGGCCAAGCGCATGAATAAAACTGATTTAGAATAGACCTAAAGTCAAAGATTTATCGATCGGCATAGTTGCACCGATACCCAAGTAGATGGTGAAGACAGTACCGAAGAGGAATACTGCCATCGCTACTGGACGACGGAAAGGGTTTTGGAACTTGTTGACGTTTTCCAAGAAAGGAACTACCAACAAACCTAATGGGACGCCAGCCATGCAAGCGATTCCTAAGAGTTTGTTAGGTAAGACGCGCAACAGTTGGAATACAGGCCACAAGTACCACTCAGGCAAGATTTCTAACGGAGTAGCAAACGGATTTGCAGGTTCGCCAATTAGAGCGGGATCGAGAACGGCTAAAGCAGTACAGCAACCGATCGTACCAAAGATCACGACAGGGAAAATGTAAAGCAGGTCATTCGGCCAAGCTGGTTCGCCGTAATAGTTGTGACCCATGCCTTGAGCTAGTTTTGCTCTAAGAGCTGGATCGGAAAGATCCGGTTTTTTGAGAGTTGACATAGTTAATTAAGGACGTAAATTTTGGTTATCTAATTTAATGTCTCAACGATCGAACATCTGTCCGAGTAGATTGGAACGCTTGGACGAGCGTGTAGTGGGCTAAACGTTTACCACCAGAACGCTCATCCATACTAGTATGCCAATTTACAAAGGCCCAGAGATCCCTTGCTTACGAATCATGATGAAGTGTAACAGCATGAACACAGCAATCAACCAAGGCAGTACGAAGGTATGCAAACTGTAGTAACGAGTCAAAGTTGCTTGACCGACGCTAGAACCACCACGGAGGAGGTCAGCCATGGCTACACCAACGACAGGAATTGCTTCGGGTACGCCAGAGACGATTTTGACTGCCCAGTAGCCGATCTGATCCCAAGGGAGAGAATAACCAGTTACGCCGAAACTAACAGTCAGAACTGCCAGAATTACACCAGTAATCCAGGTAAGTTCGCGAGGATTTTTGAATCCACCTGTTAGATACACGCGGAAGGAGTGGAGGATCATCATCAAGACCATCATGCTGGCACTCCAGCGGTGGATGGAACGAATCAGCCAACCAAAGTTGACTTCCGTCATGATTTTTTGAACCGAAGTGAAAGCATCAGCTACAGTTGGCGAATAGTAGAAAGTCATCGCAAACCCAGTAGCAAACTGGATTACGAAGCATACTAGGGTGATCCCACCAAGACAGTAGAAGATATTAACATGGGGCGGAACGTACTTACTAGCGATATCGTCGGAGATTCCTTGGATTTCGAGACGTTCGTCAAACCATTGGTAGGTTTTACTATTGGTAACTTGCTTGGTAAACATTGACGGGTGCCGTGCTTCTCTCTAATGTCGTGTTATATATTATAACGCCAGGAGGATGGTAGATCCTCTGGCTCAAAATAATGGCTGGGTAAGATTTACTGTCCGGTCGGACAGGAGCCTATCCGAGACATAACTCGTACCAAATATGCCCAAAATTGTTTAATTTAGTAATATTTGGTGGTAAGTTACTCATTTTACCTCTACAAAATTTAACACACCTCGAAAGGACAGTGGTATCGATCGTGAGAGCTAGTTTTTGGTTTGGTTGGATCTTGAGTCTGCAAGTGGCTCTATTTTGGCTCTGGGGTGTCCCTTCAGCCGCTGCATTTACACCAGAGCAACAATTAGTGTTGCAAGCTTGGCGGACGATTAATCAGGCTTATTACGATAACGACTTCAACCATCAAAATTGGTGGCTGGTACGCGATCGCACTCTCAAGCAGCAAATCCCCAACGAGGAAGCCGCATATGGGGCAATTACCAAAATGATTGCGACTTTGGATGAACCCTTTACGCGGTTGTTGCGCCCAGAGCAATATCGATCGCTCCAGGTAAATACGGCTGGAGAATTGTCTGGAGTGGGCTTACAAATCGGCATTAAGGCGGGTAGCGACGCGATCGAGGTGATCGCCCCAATTGCTGGTTCCCCAGCCGCCCAAGCGGGAATTTTGCCCCACGACATCATCGTTCAGATCGATGCCACGCCGACATCCGAATTAACCCTCGATACGGCGGCTGTCAAAATGCGCGGTGCGACGGGTACCAATGTCAGTTTGATGGTGCAAACAGGCGACAATCCGCCGCGCGAGACGATCTTAGTCCGTCAAAAAATCGAACTCAATCCCGTTACCGCCGAGCTACATACCGAAAATGGCCGCAAAATCGGCTATCTGCGCCTAGCTCAATTTAGTGCCAAAGCCGCGCAAGAACTAGCTGACAAGATCGCTAGTTTTAAACAACAAGGCGTTGCAGGCTACATTCTAGATTTACGCAACAATCCTGGTGGATTGGTGCAATCTGGCGTCGAAATTGCCCGCCAATGGCTCAATGAAGGCACGATCGTCTACACTGTCGATCGACGCGGTGCGATCGATGCAATCGAGGCTACAGGTACCGCCCTGACCGATGCCCCACTGGTTATACTAGTAAATGAAGGTACTGCCAGTGCCAGCGAAATTCTCGCTGGAGCCTTACAAGATAACGGACGCGCCACGCTCGTCGGTACCAAGACATTTGGCAAAGGTTTGATCCAATCTTTATTCGATCTCCCCAATGGTAGTGGTTTAGCCATTACCGTTGCTAAATACGAAACTCCCAACCATCACGATATCCACAAATTGGGCATCACACCCGATCGAGTCATCCCGACTCCCCCCATTTCGATCGAAGCCGCAGCTACAGATAAAGATACTCAATATCTGGCAGCAGTGAAGGAGTTGGGAGTTGGGAGTTAGGAGTTGGGAGTTGGGAGTTGGGAGTTGGGAGTTGGGAGTTTTGTATATAGATGAGTTTTTTGCTCGATCGATAGTTACGAATCACATCACATTAACTAAAGTAATAATCTTATGATGGATGCACAAAGTTTGAAGGAACGGATCGCTCAAGTGGAGAGCAAGCGATCGATGTTGTTAAGATATCAAGCCGATCCGACGCTCAGTAGTTTGTCGATCGATATCGACCAAGCATTAATTGAAATGGACGATCTGATGGCTGAATATCAGCGAAATTTTCCCAGTGGTTTCGTCGGACAAGGGACAGAAGGCATCGATTAGGGAAACAGTTTGGGGCAGATCCGACCTCGAATTAATTGCATTTAAAATGAAGGTCGATCGGCGATCGAAAATTGGGGTAGGGGCAATTCATGAATTGCCCCTACCCCAATTTTCGAGATGAATTATCAATTATCAATTATCAATTATCAATTATCAATTATCAATCCCATGGCAATCCCCCCAAGCTGGATTATCCAAACAGGTCGATCGATCTGGACGCAGATTTGGCAACTAATGATGTCACAACTCGCACCACGAAACGATCGAGGAGAATACCAACGTCCTCAAAGTGAATTTCGACAGCGGATCGAGGGTATTTATAAGCCCCAACCCAATCGCTATCGGTTGTACGTTGGGTGGAGCTGTCCCTGGGCGCATCGTACCTTAGTCGTGCGGGCATTAAAAGGCTTAGAAAGCACGATCGACGTTACCTTACTTCAAGGCGACGCAAATGCAGGTGGGTGGAGATTGCCAGAGCCAGTACAAGGGTGTCAGACGCTGGCAGAATTGTATCGATATGGGAAAACTGGCTATACCGGAAGATCGACGGTACCGATGTTGTGGGATACCCAGACATATTCGATCGTCAATAATGAGAGTGCCGAAATAATTGAAATTCTGAACTCAGAATTTAATGAATATGCGGTGCATCCCGAACTCGATCTGGCTCCTGAAGACCTCCAGGACGCGATCGCCCAATGGAATGAGACTATTTACCAAACAGTCAATAATGGCGTCTACCGCTGCGGTTTTGCCCAGACACAGATGGCTTATGACAAAGCTTATAGCGAGTTATTTGCCACACTCGATCGCATTAACGATCTGCTCGCGACTCAAGCTTACCTCTGCGGCGATCGATTGACGTTGGCGGATGTACGGTTATTTACAACTTTAATTCGCTTCGATCTGGTTTACCACACCCTCTTCAAGTGCAATCGACGGCGAATTCGAGATTATACCCAGCTTCAGGCATACGTTTATCGAATCTATCATTTGCCTGGTGTCGCCGCTACTTGTGATTTTCCGACAATTTTGCAAGATTATTATGGAAATTTATTTCCACTCAATCCGGGCGGGATTATTCCCCAGCTTCCCGATTTGAGTTATTTGCTAGATTAGCGGCGGATCGAGTGAGACTTACTGTCGAAGTCAGGGGATAGGCGATAGCGAATGGGGGAGAGAGATAATTTTCGAGCGCAACAGTACTAAAAATGAGAATGGCAAGTAATTGCCATTACTTGCCATCGAGCGACCCCATCTGGGAGTGCGGCTAAGATTTAAAATCATCTACAAAGCTCTATTCATCTGTCAAACTAGTGTCAGAACTTGAGTTTGAGAGAGTTTAGGTATCATAGAGCAGACACTCTGGAGACTCTGGATTGTCCGAACAGAAGCGTTCGAGGGAATTTTTAGGCTGCGCGCTACGTTGGTGTCCTGATTCTTGATGTAATTCTTCTAAAATTTCCATCGCTACAGCAAATTCAGGAGAAGTTTTACCAAACTTTTCGCCAGCCTGATGAGCAGCTTCCCGTGCTTGCTCGATCCGGTCTTCTAGTGTCATTTGCGTTTCTTGAGTATTGGTCATAATCTTGGCTATGTACGGTAAATTATGTGCGATCTATGAAAGCAGCCTGGTTTCTATTGTATCTTCCCCCTCTCGAAAGACCATCTACCTAATGTAGAGGTTTCCACACAATTGAGGGGAGCGATCGACTAATGCAGATTCTAGCCGTTAGTAGAGCCTCATGGCTCGATCGTTACTAGAATGGACATCGATCGCAACATAAGATGACATCGTTAATTTTTTTGTCAAATAGTTTACCAAAATTAGTATAAAGCGAGTTTTTTCGAGCTAGTGGATAGACGACCGAGTACTTAATCCAACCAACTTGCCATCCGGTTAACGATCGCTCAATGGAATTATTCATCTCGATCGATGCTTGTCAGCGGGCATCAGCGCGCCAGATTACGGCAGTGCTGCCCTATGATGGCGATGTCAGTGTCGAGAGACACATAAGATGAGATGGTTAATTTTTTTGTTACATAATTTACCAAAATCAGTCGAAATCATTTTTTTTTCGATCTAAAGAGACGAGTGGTGAATGAGAGTGTTAGAATTGCCTTGCAAAATATAGAACTTATTGAGGGTCTGCTGTGATCCGGTCTGCTACCTTGACGCTTCCGACAATCCCATCGATTAGTGGTGATAACAGCCGTCTTCGACTGTTTTCTGGCAACGCTAACGTGCCCCTAGCCAAAGAAATCGCTCGTTACTTAGGGCTAGATCTCGGCCCGATGATGCGCAAACGATTTGCGGATGGAGAAATTTACGTTCAGATCCAAGAATCCATTCGTGGTTGTGATGTGTACCTCATCCAACCAACTTGCCATCCGGTTAACGATCATTTGATGGAATTATTCATCCTGATCGATGCTTGTCGGCGGGCATCGGCGCGCCAGATTACGGCGGTGCTGCCTTATTATGGCTATGCTCGTGCCGATCGCAAAACTGCCGGACGCGAATCGATTACAGCTAAATTAGTTGCCAATCAGATTACCATGGCTGGTGCCGATCGAGTCTTGGCGATGGATCTCCATTCCGCTCAGATTCAAGGCTACTTCGATATTCCCCTGGATCATATTTACGGTTCGCCAGTAATTATCGATTATCTACTTGCGAAAAATCTGCCAGATGTCGTCGTCGTATCGCCAGATGTCGGCGGTGTGGCTCGCGCTCGTGCCTTTGCTAAAAAACTCAACGATGCGCCACTCGCCATCATCGACAAACGGCGTCAGGCACATAATGTCGCTGAAGTGATGAATGTGATCGGTGACGTTGCTGGCAAAACAGCGATTCTCGTCGATGACATGATCGACACGGGTGGGACGATTACTGAAGGTGCAAAAATTTTGCGCCAGCAGGGGGCGCGTCAAGTCTATGCTTGTGCGATCCATGCGGTATTTTCACCACCTGCGATCGAACGGCTCTCTGGCGGACTATTTGAGGAAGTCATCGTTACCGATACGCTACCGCCAGTCAAGCAGCCATTTCCCCAACTCAAAGTGCTCTCTGTCGCCAATTTATTAGGCGAAGCCATCTGGCGGGTGCATGAAGATAATTCCGTCAGCAGCATGTTTCGTTAGGGAGTAGAGGGTAGAGAAGAAACCAAGTTGCTAGTTACAGTTTTTTTAGTGTGGAACAGGGGGTAAATGGGAAAGGGGAAGGGAGGAAAGTGTGCCCAGCGAAGTCATCTTTCCTACACCCATTACCCATTAACCATTACCCATTACCCAATTCCTACCTCGTCTCCTCTCTACCCCCTAGTTCCGAATGAATCTGCCGATCCTCACTACTCCCCACGAATTAGATCGTTATCTCCAGTCCCATCGCTCCCAATCAATTGGATTCGTACCGACGATGGGAGCGTTACATGTGGGACATCAGAGTTTGATCGAGCGAGCCAGATCGGAAAATACAGTCGTAATTGTCAGTATTTTTGTCAATCCCCTACAATTTGCGGCAGATGAAGATCTCGATCGATATCCACGTCAGCTCGAAATCGATCGGGTGATTTGTGAAGCCGCAGGTGTCGATATGTTATTCGTCCCCACTGTCGAAAGTATGGGCATTAGGGATACACTCACTCAAGTCGTCCCTCCAGCATCGATGGTAAATCGGCTCTGCGGCAATACCCGCACCGGACACTTTCAAGGCGTCGCCACGATCGTCGCTAAACTGCTGAATATCGTCCAACCCGATCGCGCCTATTTTGGCGAAAAAGATGCCCAACAACTAGCCATTATCCGCCGCATCGTCACCGATCTCAACCTCCCCGTCAGCATTGTCGGTTGTCCCACCTTACGCGCCAATTCCGGCTTAGCACACAGCTCTCGCAATCAATACCTATCGCCCACCGGACGCTCTCAAGCCGCCGTCATCTACCGCAGTCTCCAACAAGCCCAAAAATTAGCCAAAAACGGCGAAACCGACCCGCACAAACTCCTCACAGCCGCTAAAACCGAACTCAGCACCGTCACCGAATTTCACCTCGAATACCTAGAACTTGTCGATCCGCACACCTTACAATCGATCGACACACTAGATAAGCCAGCTTTACTCGCGATCGCCGGACGCATCGAAAATACCCGCTTGATTGATAATATTGGCATTTTGCCTGCTGTTTAGGCTTTAGGCTTTAGGTTTTAGGTTTTAGGTTTTAGGTTTTAGGCTTGTGGAACTGCGTTCCACCCATTACCCATTACCCATTACCCATTACCCATTACCCACTACCCATTACCCACTCATCCACCCATCCACTCATCCACTCATCCACCCCCATGCCCTCCCCCCTTCCGATCGTCGCCATCGAT
>NZ_PVWO01000644.1 GCF_003003845.1 Chamaesiphon polymorphus CCALA 037
ACAATATTCGGGTGAGGCAAAGCGATCGCGGACGAGTTGAGGATTAGTCATGATAAAAACTATTAAAGATAATCGATCGGTCAAAGGGATTCGGCTCTGCCGAGAACGCACAAAAAATAGCTCGCAAATCGAGGGATCTGCGAGCAGGCGAGAGAGTCGATAATTTTAGGCAAAAAACTCGTAGTAAACCTCAATAATTGCTTCACTAACTGAAAATTGACGGGATTCAAACTCACCAGAACGCAAACAAATGAAGTGGTGGTAGGCAGAAATTAGACGATCTAACATATTGGTTTCTCCTGGAGGTCTAAAGATTGATATGAGCTACTTAAAGCTCATCTAAATTCGGCGTTGCCGATGGCTTTCTCAAGATCGACAAGAAAAAGCTGACAGATTCTAGTAATTACTAGAATCTGCCAAAAAACTAGAAATATTCGGTGACGAGCGATCGGTGACGATCTCATCAGGGACTCGATACAAGTAGTCGGGATGAATTAAATGCAGTGCCAACCAATAAGGATCTGGCGATAGCGTAAGCGCTGCCTTAGCAGGCCGCGTACCAACTAGCCGATCGCAATAATAGGCATCGGCATCGCGGCGCAGATAAACGATGCGGGAGTTTTGGTGACAACAGAGAGTTGGCGCACCCTCGGTTGTTTTTTTGCGATCAAAAATAAATAAATAGCGATTAATACTGAGGGTCAGAATGATAATAATCTTGGAGATCGTTATGACATGACTCGCGAGTTTCGAGCATTAATTCTTCCAAGAATTGCAAATATTCTGTGGATTCGAGCGGCTGTTCGGCGAGTAAATCGGCTTCGATGTCCATAATTCCTCCAGATAAATAAGCGAGGTAGCGCAATTTCACTTGCGCTACCTCGTTTAGATGCGGCTATGCCGCTCAATAAATTAGTTAACTCCTCTGGCAATCGGGGATGTTCGAGCGTAACAAACCTCTTTGGCGTAGCCGCGCCGCAAGGTAATCGCTCACTCTCAAGGCTCTGGGGATCGATATCCGAGAGGATTGAATTGGAAAAGCGAAAACTCAGACGATCGTGTTAGAGAAAGTGGTAAATTTATCGTCAGTATCGTCAGCAGAGCATCTGCATTCGCCAGAACTTAGTCAGGGTAACGCTCTTAGGGCTGACGATATGGCTGACGATCTTGATACTACTGACGATATTGCCGACGATATTTCAAGTGCTGACGATAAAGCTGAAAATATCGTCAGCAATCGAACGGCAGAGCACGAGCGGGTTTCGAGGTTGTCTGACGATACTGACGATAAAAATTCCCGCTCGACCTCCTTCGTTGGCGTAGCCTACCGTTAGGTAATCGCCTGCGTCGCTCTAAAATTGGGGATGTAGTCAGGGATAGCTGACAAAGTGACAATCTTCTGCGGTCTGAAGTGTCACATCGCTCGCTCGATATGTTCGGTTGGCGATCGATCTATTACTACAGAATTCTTGGCTTTGTTAACGGGTACGATTACAGTAGGTTCTCGCTCTGTCGATTTAGAGAGAGTTTGAGTTACTTCTTGTTCGGGCACGGGAATTTCTACAGCCCAATGAGCAAAATCATCCGGTGCGCGATCGCCATCGGGGTAAACGTCATTAAGCAGTACTCCCAATCTCTTTATCTCTGCCATCTTCGCAACATCTCCAGTCAACTCCGCAGTACCATAGAGGTACCGCAGCTCTCCTGCTGTTGGCAAGTAGCGTCGCTCTGATGAAAGGGCTGGATCGCTCCGCTCAAGTGGTGTAGATTGCTGTGGTAGTGGGATGAGTTCCCCGCGATCGATGCTAGCGACGGGCTGATGGTCGATGAGGCTTTGGACTTGAATTTCTAGAATTTTCTCGTTCGAGCCACGCGATAGAGTGCCTTTGAGTAGATGGGTGCCACTGTTGAGCTTGGCTTTGGACTCTTTATTGATTAACTCTCTCCCCAGTACTCCGATCGGTATGCGCCGTCCCCCAGAACCAAGATAATCGACGGAAATCTCTTTGCCCCGACGCTCGAATGCGAACTTACCGGAGAAGTCTTCAATCTGAATCTTGCTAATAGTGGGGGCAGGATTGACGACGAATGTTCCTATCTCGGTGTGGATGTGGATTTTGGGATCGAGGGGTCGAACGATTTTCGCAGCTACCACCGTGCCAGGGGTAAGCAGCGGTGAATCCCCGTAAGTACTCAAGCCCAAATCGATCGTGCTGCCATCTGGCGAGATCGCACTCATACGTAAATCCCGCTCAAATCTAATTGCCAACTCAGATCCATCCCGCAACTGAAGTGCATTGAGGGTGGGACGATTGAGCGCGATCGGCGGTACGCTATCTAGGTGTTGGCTGATTTCATTGGCAAAGATTTTGGTAGCCATGCCCATCCCCGCGCTGGAATGCCATGCAGCAGACGCATACTGCATCCGTTTGTCATTGGGAATCGAGTTTTCCAGTTCGCTAAGTACCTTATCTGCACTAGCAAATACCGTATCGACATCGTTTTCTAAAGCAAAGGGTGGATGAAATTCGAGCGTCGATCTCGATATGGATAAATATTTCGTACTACCAACTGCTTCAATTGGAAATTTATCTAGTTGATTGGCTCTAGCTGACTCTGATGATACCCTACCAATTAAGACTTGCTTCGATTCATCCGCAACCCCTAGGGGTTGCGGAATAAAGGCTAAAATCCAGGTTGGAAAGCAGTTACAGCTACTAATTCAGCTACTCAGAGCCAAG
>NZ_PVWO01000645.1 GCF_003003845.1 Chamaesiphon polymorphus CCALA 037
GCGACGGTCTTTTTGACCCAGGCTCCATCGATCTACCACCTTCTCTAACATACAAGGCGGACTTTGCATCACTAGCAACGATTTCAATCGTAGGCTATTTAGATCGATTCTAATTGTTGGTAAATCTCCTCACTAATTTTTGCCTTGAGCGATCGACCGATGCGGTTTTTTTTCTGAGCTATTTGCAAACAACTAGCCGTCGGACATAAATAAGCCGAGCGTCCCTGAATGACTGCATTGCCTAGATCGATCTTAATGAGATTGGAGGGGTGAGCTTTTACCACTCGCCAAAACTCCTTTTTATGAGCGACTTTCCGACAACATACACACCGCCGCCAATCTTTTAGCACTTTCCCTCGTTACGCAAATTCAATATTTAGTAAAACATCACCAATGCTGTCATAAGTGCAGCGCAAAGTGATGGCTAGAAATTTCCATCCGGTGACGCAGATAAAAGCGATGGGCGGCAAATCTTTGGACGCCCGAATCTAGAGTCAATTGCTGACAACTTTCGGCACGAGCGTATTCTATCAGCCAATTAAATAAGTCCGAGCCGTAACCTTGCGATCGATTATCGGAGCTACTCACCAGATCGTCTACATACAAAAACTTATACCAAGCGAGAGATTCAGATATTCTAAATCCAGCCACCGCGCGCACAATTTCATTAACTTGCAGGTAAGCAAGCTGATAATTAAATAATTGTTGCTGGCGGTGAACTCGATCGATAAAATCTGGCAATTCTAAATGAGAACGTAACTCTTTCATCACTGGAAAACAGTTGTTAATTTCTGAAATCGAGTTGGCGATCGCAATGTTACTACTCATGGAAATTATCGGAATGCCATATTTTGAGAATGGGCAAGTAAGTCAGTATAATCATCCTTAACGAATAGATATTCCAGCGCGTAAAAGGAGAGTAAATTGGGATTTTCTCGACCGCAGCGGACTTTGAGTCGTCCAGCCATGACGAGCATTTCCATATCGATCCGTCTGGCAAACAGGTCGCGAGCATCCTGGGCACTCATTTCCATCACCAGTGTCTGTGGCTTCACTTGCGTTGCGGGAATCAGATCGATACCTTGTGGCGTCCACAGTCGCATCCGCAGATAGACGTCTAAATCTTTGAGATAAAAGGTGTAGGACGTGCTGAGGAAGATTAACACGCCGTAGATATACGTCAAGCCCTGATTAGTCAGGGCAAACAGTTGGCGACGACGAGAGCTAACGAATTCCCGCGCAGATGCCAAGACATCCGCTTGAGTGACACCAGCTCGATCGGTTGGTACTACTAATGGCTCTGGCAAAGTGGGCGGCGCGCTGGGTGGCGGGGCGAGCTTGAAGCCCAAAGACCGACTCCAGGTGCTGCCAGGGGTCATTACCACCACCTCTGACTTAAATTCAGGGTGCTGCTGTGCGTGGGTCGCGATCGCCTCGGCAAAGGCTGCTGGCGTACCGGGGTGAATGCGATCGTTGAGCCATTGCAGGCTCTGCGGCGACCAAAATTGGTCGCAAGATGCGGGGACGATTGTCTGCGCGCCAATTGATGTCGCCCATTGGGCTGTTTCGTCCCAATTCGGCTGCCACTGCTTTAACTCGTTGATACCGATGACGCCTGTAATATCCCAGCCAGTGTAAGGCAAGAATGCCAGATCGATCGGGGTTTGCTTCAGGCGTTTGCTGTGCGGCCAGTAGATCGAGTCAGCCGCGTGGAAGATGGTGCTGGTGCCGTCGCCAATCAGAAATCCACACTCTTCAGGGATGCCGCAGGACGGCACATTGGT
The DNA here is from genome assembly GCF_003003845.1 of Chamaesiphon polymorphus CCALA 037. GTDB lineage: Bacteria > Cyanobacteriota > Cyanobacteriia > Cyanobacteriales > Chamaesiphonaceae > Chamaesiphon > Chamaesiphon polymorphus. The sequence continues at coordinate 1,785 of NZ_PVWO01000645.1, forward strand.
AATATTTAGCCCTCCCACCTCGGTAGATTGCCAATCCGGCAGGCTGATAATGTTGGTGAATCCTAAGTTCCGCAGCTTTTCAGCTAACCTTCGCGCTGGACTGGGTGGGATGACCACCGTTGCCTGCCGATTGAGGTGCTGCAAGGTGCGCGGATCGAAATGGTCGTAATGGGTATGAGTGATGCAGATCGTGTCGATTTTTGGCAAGCTGTCGAGGGTTTTCCCTGGCTCCTGAGCGTGAACCACGATCTCATAGAGACAAGGATCCACGAGCCAAGGATCTGTAATCAGGTTGTGATGGGGTGTCTCGACCAGCAGGCAAGCGTGCCCCAGCCAAGTTACTTGCATGGATGTCGATGCTACTTCAGATCGGGTCAAAACCATATGCTAACGGGAGTTTACATAGTTTTAAGAGCGATTTAGCAGGCAGCAATGGCGAGTAGTATCTACAATTGCTGCTTGAAATTCTACTATGTAACTAGTTTAATAGTTTTCTTCCGTGTAGCCAGCATCTTGATAATCGGGTTGATAGCGCGATCGATCTTCTAAGTCTGCTTGACGTTGCGATTCAACCTCGGCCATCGCCGCCACGGAATCGTACTTATTGACATCTTTGATGTCAATTTTCCAACCAGTCAATCGCGCTGCCAGTCGGACATTTTGGCCTTCTTTACCGATCGCGAGGCTCAATTGATCTTCGGGTACCAAGACATGCGCCTGACGACCTTCGGGATCGACCAATCGCACCTCATCGATGCGTGCGGGACTCAAGGCATTAGAAATATAGGTCGAAGGATCGGGCGACCAGCGAATCACATCGATTTTCTCGCCTTGCAGTTCGTTGACGACTACTTGAATGCGCGAACCGCGCGCGCCGATACAAGCGCCTACCGGGTCTACGTCGCCCTCCAAGGTATCGACAGCGATCTTGGTACGGGGGCCGACATGGCGG
>NZ_PVWO01000142.1 GCF_003003845.1 Chamaesiphon polymorphus CCALA 037
GAGTAGTAGCAACATCCAAAATTTGACGCTGGAGTTCGACACTGGTTTTAGAAGTGCGTTCTAGTTCTAGATCTCGCAACTTATTCTGGTAGGCGATCGCTTGTTGGATGGTGGCGTTTTGACGGAGATTTTGAGCCTCAATTATCTTGCGATCGTTTGCAGCACCGAGGAGCAGATCGTTCTGACTGACGATTTTAGCCAAGATGCGATTGCTAGAGGCGATGGCATCTAACGAGCTGTCATTTTGGGTATTGGCTTGGCTATCGGCATCATTGACATTTTGAGTTGAAGCCGCAGCCACCGCATTTATTTGTTGGATGCCATTACTACCGACTACAGAAGCGGCGATCGCTTGACTGGCCTGATTGGTAGCCGCATCTACCGCACCAAACTGATAGTTGCCATTAGCAGCATTTTGAGTGGCGATAATTTTTGCTGCCGCATCGTTGGCGAGGGCTTGAGTGGCGACAGCAGTAGTGTTAGTACTGTTGTTAGCCGAGATCGCCTTATTGCTAGGTGACGTAGAGCCTCCCCCGAACCAGCCAGCCACGCCAGAGAGAGCTTTTTGGAGAATCGGATTCGCCCAATCAGTCACTTGTTTGATGGCCGCAGATTGCCAAGCAGCAACTTGTTGGTTAAAAAACCGATTGGCTCCATCGGTAGCGAGAGTTTGCATCGCATTCAAAGAGGCGAGTGCTTGCTGAGGATTTTGCGCGCAGGCGATCGGGTTATCGGTACATGCCTTAATTTGGGCTTGACCCGCACTTGCTGCATCTTTGGTTGCCGAACATTTGGATAAATCTTTAACGCAGGCTTCGACATCCGCCTGGGTTTGGGAAATCGCACCGCTCACGGAACTCGTTGGAGTGGGAGTTGGGGCGGGTATCGTAGACGATGAAGCGGGATTGGCTGAAGGCGGTTGTAGAATCGCATCCGCCTGGGCTTTAGCTGCCGCCGTCGGATCTTGAGTTGCCGCACTCGCCCGTGGCACGATCGCCAACAGCGCGAGTAAAGTCAGAAAAAACAGTTTGAGTCTATTCATGATAATTAGAGGAGAAAGGGAAAAGGGGAAAGGGGAAAGGATGGGGGAAACTGTTAGCGGTTGTAGATATCAATAGCGCGACGCGCCTCATACCTTTACCCTTTACCCTTTCCCCCTTCCCCTTTCTCCCCAGAGTATTGAGGGAGTAATTCGCAAGCGTACCGATGCAACCCGATAATTGGATGTTCGGCAGCAGCCATCAACTCCCTCCGGCGTTGGATTTCCTTGGGGTTGTTAACTACTGCCGCCAAACCTCCAGGACTGGAGTAAGCGCGCACGTATGTATAGCTGCGTCCGTCGAGTAAGAGCCACTTAGAATATCCCTGGGCGACATTGACAGAGAAGGCATCTGTCATGGTCGGAGCCAAAATTTCAGGAGGTATGTACAAGAGATCTTGGAAAGCTCGTCTTATTTCCGGCTGAATGCGTCCGACTAACTTAATGGTGCAATTGGCGAGGATTCTCGCCCCATCGGGACACTCGGCGATCGATACTGGCTCTTGGGCGATCAGCACCATCGTCAACCCCGTCTTACCAGCGTTGGCACAAAACTTCCCGACATAGCTAGAAACCACCGGAAACTTCAGCAATAGGGCGGCTTCTTCCACCACGCAAATCGACTTGACGCAACCCAACGCTCGCCGAATTACTTCCCCAAACATGCACATGGCTAAAATATTGGCATCATCGGGATTCTCGACCCCCTGCATTGCCATGACGAATAGCGGGCGACTGGCTCGAACGGTACTGGGGCGGGATAAAGCCTGCCCGACGCGACTGGAGAGCCAGTAGCGCAGTTTGGTACGAATGAATTCGAGGGTGCGGCGATCGTCACTCGATTGAGTGTCGATCCGCTCCGGCCAGCAAAACTCATAGAAATGTTCGAGGGTGGGGTGATCTGCCCATTGTGGAGAGCCGATGCCGCCCGTGCGGGCGGTATGGTAGAGTTCGCGGATCTCGAAGTCATTGAAAAATTTGGCTAAAGCCAGACTCAATAGGGATCTGACCCGATCTACATCGACGGCAATATCTCTTCTAGTACCGACGACCATTGCTTGAATCAGATCGAGGAGAAAATCCTGGTATTCGCGGTGACGTTGGTTTTGGAGTCGTTCGGGTAAGGAGTCGAGATCGGGCAGATCGAAGGGATTGCTGGCTTCGGAGCCGATATCGAAGTATGCCCCACCGACTAGATTGGTATAGTCCTTAAAACTGCTAGCAGCTTCGGTAGGCGGACAATCCACTAGAGATACCGGAATTCCTTGGTTGAGAAAATCAGTCATCATCTCGCACACCATCGCCGTTTTACCCCCGCCTTGGGTGGCTAACACCAGCATGTGTTGGCGGCTTTTATTGAGGTCGATGGCAATCGGCACCCCGCCGTCGTCGGAGATTAATTCAAACCCCGATCGATCCGTAGAGCGAACCTTAGCCAAGGGGATGGTGCCGAGTAAATAACTCGAAAAAACCCGCTTCTGACGGTTGAAGGGATATCTCAACAGTTCGTCCCAACAAATCGGCAATGTTTGCATCCAGGTCTTCCACAGATACAGATTTTCGCGCCACAAATTGTTGGGATATAAAAATATGCTCTTGAGATAATCGCAGGCACAGTCTAAGGATTCGAGATCCGGTCGCCGCACCAGCACCACGCAGGCGTGGGAATAGGCCATATCGCCCGAATTCAGAGCGGCACGAGCGGCGACTGCTTCGTTCAAATTCGCGCCCGCAATTACCGGAATATCTCCATCTTCGGTCGCTCGTTCGCTGGCAGCCAATTCTTCAAGGGTAATATCTTTGAGGTCGGCGCGAACTTTATTCTGATCGAGCTTGGAAATCTGACAGACGATCTCGGTATCGACGATCGAGTCATCGCTGAGTTTTTGCCAAAAGTGATTTATCAGATCGCGGGAATTATCCCATTCGTCTGGCTGATCTAACAACGACATTACCGCCGTAAATTTACCGCCGATCTTCATCCATTTGCGATCGGCATCGGGTAAATTCCGCTCGTCATTAATTAGCAGCGATAGAGCGTGGATGCCAGAAGTTAAGACTTCACGATAGGTATGCCTGTCGTAAATGGCTTTTTGAGGAATGGGAATGCAAGGAGTAGTATTAAATCGATACCAAACATCAGCCCAGAGCTGCTCGACACTCAGCGCGCGGACGTTCAGACCGATCTTATTTTTGAGAATCTGCTCCCATAAGATAAAGGCATTAAAACCACCTTCGAGAAAACTCAAAAATTCCTGCTCTTGGGTGAGGTTGGTACCAGTAAAATTCCCCAATTTTTGCATCGATTTCTTGAGGATTGCCGCCAACCGATCGTCTTTTACATCGGCATCGGCATCGTAGGTAAAAGTTGCAAACAGTCGCAAACTTTTGGCCTTGCGCTTACCTTTAGCTGTCAATACCTCCAGCTTCTTAATTTCGCTAGTAGCAATATATTTAAGGGCGGGATTGGGCGACTGGTCTTGGAGGTGCCAAAGATACTCCATGCGTTCGCGATCGTCTGCATAGGAATTCATCCGCACGGTCAGGATTTCGCCTTCAGGTAGTTCCTTAAAACCCTGCGTCATCCCCTGATAAATTGCTTCCATCTGAGCGTCGGGCAGGTTGGGATGGATGCCATCACAATCGAAGCCAAAGGTGAGCCGATATCTCGATTTTCCCAACCGCAGTAAATACGCCCCAAAATTCCGTCCTTCGGCGTTAAATTCAATATGAGTTTCTAAATTAAATTCATTTTCGATCGCGTCTAGCGTTTCTGCGGCTCCCCCTGGAACGGTCGCGCCTTTGATGCTTGGAATTCTGCCGATTTCGACGGTTGCGGTCATTTGCTCTTAGAGTTTCAAAAAGTGATGTATAAGTGACGTTCGCTCGATAATATTTAGGAGGTCGCCAGAAGCCGCCCAAGAATTGCCAAACTCCATTAATCGTTAAAACTACCCAGACGACGTTAAGTAACAGACAGACCGCAGCCACGCGCAGGAAATCGAGTTGCAAAAATAAGCAACAAATAAATAATGCGGCAATGTCGAATGCGGCTGCTGGTAAAAATACCTCGGCAGAAATTCCGGCAATCGCGGGCTTACGAGATAGAATTCGATTGACTTTAATTGTCATCGTTCGATATTAAGCTGGAGCTTTCAACAACATTCCCGCAACGATTTCGACCGCTCCCAAGACTACTGCAAAAATAATTGGCATTTTTACTACCTCAGTCCACTCGGAACGATTTTTTAGCTCTTCAGCTACATTTACTAATACGCCAACAAATGCCATAAAAAAAGCAACCCTCAGAGCAATCACGATCGTACTTGCAAAACCTGCCAAGCCACTATTAGCATTACTAGCATCCCCTGCCGTAAATAGTTTTTTAAATACATCAACGCCAGTCTCATTAACGATGAATGCGTGACTGGGGCTAGTAGCGAAATTAAAGACGGTAACTAGCGTCATCAATGCTAGCGATAGGGTCAAAATACCCGTTAATTTATACCGATCGATAAAGTTACGGAACGCCTTTTGATTTTGCCGACTTTTGTTAACGAACGCCCACGCCGAACCAAAAGCTATTAGCGGCAATGCCAGCAGAGTCAGAGTGTTTGTGGAGTCGATCGCCCAATTTGCTACGGCTAACGTATTAGCTAAAACCAGCCAAAAATCTAGGGAAAATGAGTAATAAAAACGGTCAAAGCTGGTTTGCAGCTTTGAATTATACTTAGCCATAGTTGAAGCTTGGTGCTAGATAGTATGAAGTGAAACGTTAAGATACTGACAAACTTTGATTTGTCTAAGATAGCTCCAACGATCTCGATCTGAGATGAGCTAAATTACGCAAGATCGATCGACAGTTTGCGAACGCGGCAAATAGCCGAACCGATCGAGTTATCGGCAATATAGACTGGATAAAAAACATCGAGTCGATCATGATATCCAGACAGCAAGTAAGATTTCCAATAATTGCTTACCTATGGCAACCGCTCGGACACGATCGAGTCAAACTAATTCTCAATCCGATTAAATTCAAGCAACTTTACCATCGCTGGCTGTTGGAAATGTGTTGGCATCAAAGCGATCTCCACAAGATGGATAAATGCGAGAAATAGCCGAGCCGATAACTTTATTCGGCAGTATAAAGTGGATGCAAAAGCTCGCATACCCTCATGAGTTTAGCTGCCATTCTCACCGATCGACCCTCAATCGCGATCTCGATCGATCCGCCCGACCGTCAGCATACGCTCGAACGGGTGGCGATCGCCGCAGCCCAAATCGGTCGTCAATGTGCGGTGTGGACTCCTTGCGCCCAGGGTTGGCACGACTGGGCGCGCGCTCTTTCTATCTGGGAAGATGGCGATCTCGAACGCTCGATCGCCGCATGTTTGCAGGTCGATCGTCTGCCGCTGGGAGTGGCAGTTTATGTCGATCTATTTGCCGCGATCGCCACCTTACCGCCCGCATTTGGCATCAGAGCGACGATCGCTATTGAGAACTTATGCTGCCAGCTCCAGCAGTCGTCACAACACCGGATTGTTTTCCTAGAGACTGGGGAAATCCCCACTCGATTCGCTCGGACTATCTACAGTTACGAGCTGCCACTGCCGATTCGATCGGAAATCGAGTCGATGCTAAAGGAGCGAGAGTTACCGATCGCGCCGAATATCCTTAACGCTCTATCGGGGCTGACAGAATCTGAGGTAAAAATCGCCCTCCAACGAGTCGATTTGCACCTCGATCCGAGTGCAATCGTCGAGACATTGTTGAATTATAAGTACGCGGTATTTAAAAACCACGGTCTAGAGTTTTTGAACGAAACCACTACTAAAGATATTGGCGGACTGGATTTGCTCAAAGCAGAATTAGATCTGGTCTTGCGTACCTTCAGCGACGAAGCCAGAGCCTATAACATCCCCCTCCATCGCGGCTTTTTTACAGTCGGCCCGCCAGGGGTTGGGAAAACTTATTTTGCTAAAATCTGTTCTCAAAAGTTGGGATTTCCGCTCGTCAATATCGGGATCGATGCGGTTAAGTCTCAAGGCATAGTTAAATTCAAGCAAATGCTCCGCCGAATCGATGCCTGCGAGCCGTGCATCGCCTTTATTGACGAATTAGATAAGTTTTTCCCCAGGGGTGAAGGAGAGCGGGGCGACGAAGCCAGCGAACAGATCTTGGCAGTTTTACTGACATGGCTCAATGAAAAGACCTCCAGAACCCTGTCGATCGCTACAGCCAACCGACTGCGGAATATTCCAGTCGAGCTAACCCGCGCCGGACGCTTCGATAGTGCCTACTATATCGACTTTCCCAGCCCAGCAGAGCGCAAGGAAATCTTGCAGATCCATTGTGCTAGATTCGATCGCGCTTTTGAGTGCGGTGACGGAAGGTTGAGTAGAGAAGAATGGGCGCGAATTCTGGAAAAGACCAATAAGTGTACGGGGGCGGAACTAGCGCAGATTGCTACCGATGCCGCCAGAGCGATCTTTTGCACTTTGGCTCCAGGAGCAGAATTAAAGATCGAATTAACAGATTTATTGACTGCCAGAGAAAACATGAAAACTCTCAATCAGCGTGATGGTGAGGCAATTTCGGCAATGGAGAATCAAGCTAAAGGATTTTGCAAGCCAGCTAGTTCCAACACGTCTAGTCCGTTTGACTTACCCATTAGAAAGTTATATAAATCGGCAAATAATTAAATCCTATGTCTACAGAAGTTCCACAACATCCTACTAAACCTCAGAATACTAAAGAGCTAAAATACCGCAAATATCTGTGGCTATTTTTTCTGATATTTCCAATCGCGATGAAGGATTTCGATCCGCGCACTATTGGTAATGATATGGCAATCGAATTACCGATCGAAGGGCAAATGCTAGTTAGGAATAGAGCGATTCAACTAGAGGTTGCGAACAACTCATTAACTAGATCGCGGGGATTGAATTATCGCCACGATCTTCCCAGCAATCGGGGAATGCTCTATCGCGGCTTGCCGAAGGATACTTATTTTAGCGGCAAGAACAATAAATTTAATACCGAATTGATTTTTTTAATGGGAAACCAAGTGGTTGACGTGCGAGATGTAGCTAGTTGCAACGAAGATAAATGCCTTCAGTATCGTACAAACGAACGTTACGATGCTGTTGTAGAGGTTAAATCTGGAGTGACTAAAGTGCTGGGCATCACCAGAGGGGTGAAGGTGACGATCGATCTCTTGCCCGCAAGGAGGTAAAGGGAAGTTGGGGAGCCACATCTTTTTTAAGCGCGGATATTTCAAGTGGTATAATTCTACTAGTAGTTAGCAGGAGAGGTCTGTTTGATGGTTGTCGCGCGAGAATCTTTACCACGATTTACTCCCGAAGAATATTTCGCATGGGAAGAACAGCAGGAGGTCAAGCACGAGTATTTTAATGGTGAAGTTTATGCTATGAGTGGTGGGACACAAAATCATGGACGCATTGCAGTTCGGCTCGTATCTCTAATCGATAATCATCTGGACGATAGCGATTGTGCAGTGTTTAATTCAGATGTCAGAGTGAAGATTGAGGAATCAGAAAAATATGTTTATCCTGATGCTAGCGTTACCTGTGACGCGCGAGATCGAGACACGCCGAACTATGTTGCTTACCCCTGCCTGATAATTGAAGTCTTATCACCAAGCACTGAAGCATACGATCGTGGAAAAAAATTCAAACTCTATCAGCGATCGAGTAGCCTGATTGATTATGTGCTGGTCAGTGCTGAAGAAATTGAAATTGACATATTTCACAAAAACGAGCGCGGTATATGGGAGGTAGTAAATTATGTTGCTGGCGATACTGTAGAAATAGCAAGTATCGATCTAAATTTTGCGATCGAGCGTGTTTATCGCGGAATTGAATTCTAGAAAACCGATCGTTTCCTCGCAGGTAGGTGTAATTTGACAATTCATTTTATCGGTGGTGAGAATCAGGCAGGTAAGTCATGGTTCGTGCGCGCCCTGGTAGAGATAATTGCCGTCAATAGCCCGCGAACGATCGTTGCCGATGCCAGTATCGATAAAAAGATCGGCACGATCTACTCACCTACCTTCAATCGATCTTACGAGCTGCAATTTTCTGGCGATCGGCCCTTAGCTGCCGATCCGCTCTTAGTCTATGGAAACGAGTGGGAGATCGTCGTTAAAATTCCGGCTCAGGCACGACATTACTTTCTCAAGTGGCTGCATGATATTTCCTTAGAAGAAACAGACATCGACTGCCGTTATTGGTTTGTCAGTCGCGGTAAAGATGATTACCCATCAGAAATTTTGGAAATCTTTAAAGAGCGTTGCTTCCTAGTGGAAAATCAGTATTACCTTGCTAATTTTCAATTATTCCAGCAACCTGAATTCGATCGCAATCGCACGGTAAAATTACCAGCATTTACTAGAGATCCAATACTAATCGATCGGATCGAGCGATCGGGATTGCCGCTGTCGGCGTTCTCAGAGCGCAGCCAGACAATCGATCGCAGTAGAATTTTTCGGTTTTTACAGCCGTTACGGGAGTCTGAAATTTTTAATCGTAAATATTGCTGAAGCGATCGATTTATTTAAGGGTTTATAATTTTAATTTAATAAGGGAAATTTTTATGGCCAGACCTAGCGATTTTTGGGCACCGTTCAAACGCGAATGGTACAATGACGAGACGGGCGAACTGCGCGAGCCACATCGGAGTAGGTTACTCGCTAGCGGCACATCGATCGATCGAATTGTGGAAATGGAAGCCGAGGTAGCAGCAGAGATTGTCGAGTTTCACCACAAAAATTCCGAGCTGCCTGTAATTAATGGGAAAAACTGGGCAGAACGGGAATTAGAGAACCGCCAACGTCAACGGCAAATACCAGCATCTATGCGTGCCGCTCTATATCATGGTACTTACGATCCCGACGCAAATTATGATTGATATATGCTTGGGCGCGAGCGCATGAGGCAATCTGCGGCAGTCATCGCTCGAGTAGACCATGAGTGACATTTGAGGGAACTAGGCACGGACGATTTAAGCTGCATAACTTGGGAAAGCGAACATTTTCTAAAGTAATTACCTTAGAAAATCGAGCATCGATTTCCATGCTAAAATGTAAGTACTTAGCGTAAGTACTTCATGAGCAAAACATACAAGCTGAAATATACACAGATCGGGAATGGTAAAGGCTTTCGGATTCCTGCCGAATTCTATCGCGATCGTCCAGAATTTGCGGCTGATGGTTGGATTGAGGTTATTTCTGACAACACTGCAATTGTTAGAATCGAACCGACGGTCGATGATAAAGACGAGGAAGAAGACAACGATCTAATGATGCGACTATTTCTAGACTTCGCACTCAATGAGTCGCTCAAAAAAGGCAATCTACATGCTTACACGACTGAGGAAGCGGCTAGAGATATGGAGCTGATTACTGGGGTCGAACTAGATGACGAATAAGGTAATTCGACAGGGGTGGGAAATTTACTTTCATCCAGAATTATTTAAGCAACAGTACGACGAACTAGCAGCTAGAGTGGAGAAGCTTAAAGAAGAACTCAAACCTGAAGACTTTAAAACTCACGCTACGGTCAAGCTATTTGCAGCCTTGACGATCGGCATTCTCGAAAAGATTCCCAGCGATCCTTTTGCCTCTCATTTTGCACTTGTAGGCGCACTTAAAGGCTACAGTCGGATGAAGAAGATGGGACTACCAGGAAGGTATCGATTATTCTTTCGGGTATTTGACACCGCAGAAATGAAGGCAATCGTCATCCTATGGCTGGGATATCCGCGCAAGGAAGGGGACAAAAATGATTGTTATACTGTTTTTACTAAAATGGTCGAGCGGGGCGAGTTTCCGAAAGATTTGAATGAATTAATTGCCGATACCGATATTTAATGTTTGACGAGAGGGGCGAACTGCGAGAACCACACCGGAGTCGCTAACGGCACATCGATCGATCGAATTGTAGAAATGGAAGCCGAGGTAGCAGCAGAGATTGCCGAGTTTCACCGAAAGAATTCCGAGTTGCCTGTAGTTAATGGTAAAAATTGGGCAGAACGGGAATTAGAGAACCGCCAACGTCAACGGCAAATACCAGCATCTATGCGTGCCGCTCTATATCATGGTACTTACGATCCCGATGAAAATTATGAGTAGTTAAGACATTCGATCGCGCACGGATTAATAATGACTTCGTTGTCATCTAACAAAAGGATGCCAATACGTTTTTAGCAAACATCTATTATCTTCTGTTTTTGCGAGAATTGTTTTCGATCTTAACTGCCTGTCGAGAAGGAGAGATGGAGTATATATGAATTGATAGAAAAATAAGAAAAACAACTCGTGCTAGTCGATCGTCGAGTGTTACAGCTCCATAGAGAAAACCTCCAAGCGAACCCATATGACCTATAAAATCACGATGGGTGTCGAGCCACTTAGATGTTTCTTTGAATGTTTGTACGGTACTTTTCCTATGTGCATTAATTTTGCGAGCGAGCGATCTTGCAGGTTCCATTAGTAGCAAGGGTTAACAACTGTTAGCTTACCCAATTTCCACCTGTAGCCTATCATCGTAGCTCTGAAAAAAATATTTGCTCGATCGCCCCATTAGTTTTAGGAGACCCCATCTCTAAATTTGCCAATACTCGATCGAATCTGTCCCAAAATGAGCGATAGTATTAACTTCAGGTGTATCGATCGACTAAAGGCAAGATGGCAGCAGCAAAGCAGAATAATTCGGACTCATTCGAGCAGAAGCTCTGGAAGGCGGCGGATAAGCTGCGGAAAAATATCGACGCGGCGGAGTACAAACATATCGTTCTGGGGCTGATTTTCCTCAAGTATATTTCTGATTCTTTTGATGAGTTGTACCAAAAGCTCAAGGCTGGTGAAGGAGACTATCAAGGAGCCGATCCAGAGGATCGGGATGAGTACTCGGCAGAGAATGTCTTCTTTGTGCCTGTGGAAGCCCGTTGGGAGTTTTTGCAAGCCCAGGCGAAGCAGTCGGATATTGGCAAGACTGTAGATTTGGCGATGGAGGCGATCGAGAAGGAGAACGCTAAACGGCTCAAAGGGATTTTGCCCAAGGTTTACGGGCAACAGAAGCTCGATCGCAACTCATTGGGGGGTTTGATCGACCTGATTGGCTCGATGCAGAATATGGCGAGTGCGGAGGCAATCGCGCAGGATTTGCTCGGACAGGTGTATGAGTATTTTCTGGGGCAGTTTGCGCTGGCTGAGGGTAAGAAGGGGGGACAGTTTTACACGCCCGAAAGTATCGTGCGGCTGTTGGTAGAGATTCTGGAGCCTTACAATGGGCGCGTGTTCGATCCTTGCTGTGGTTCGGGGGGAATGTTCGTCCAGAGTGAGAAGTTTGTACGAAATCATCAGGGCAGGTTGGACAATCTTTCGATCTACGGGCAGGAGAGCAATGAGACAACTTATAAGTTGTGTCGAATGAATTTGGCTCTGCGGGGGATCGACGGCTCCAATATTAGGTGGAATCCTGAAGGGTCGTTTTTGAACGATGCCCATAAGGATCTCAAGGCCGATTTTATTATTGCCAATCCGCCGTTTAATGATAGCGATTGGAGCGGGGAGACGTTACAGAATGATGGGCGTTGGCAGTACGGAACACCTCCGGCGGGGAATGCCAATTTTGCTTGGGTGCAGCATTTTCTCTATCATTTGTCACCGACTGGGGCGGCGGGGTTCGTGTTGTCGAATGGTTCGCTTTCGTCGAATACGAGTGGTGAGGGGGAGATTCGCAAGCGGTTGGTGATGGAGGATTTGGTGGATTGTGTGGTGATGTTGCCGACACAGCTTTTTTACAATACGGGGATTCCGGCTTGTTTGTGGTTTCTCAGTCGGTATAAGAATGGGAATAAGAACCGAGACAGGAAGGGAGAGGTATTATTTATCGATGCTTCGGAGTTGGGCTATATGCTGACGCGGAGCAGTCGGGCTTTTACAGAGGAGGAGATCGATCGGGTTGCGGG
>NZ_PVWO01000143.1 GCF_003003845.1 Chamaesiphon polymorphus CCALA 037
GGGTGAGGGCTGCCTGGGTTTGTGGAGCTAATTTGGTGTAATTAACTTTGCGGCGATCGAGATTAGACGAAAGCAAAGTTAGCCGCAGTGAGAGTCGTAGTATCTACACCAGTTAAAGTGGCGATCGTGTTACCACCGATGGCGATATTGTTACCAGTCCGAGTCAAGTCAGCAAACTTCAATGAAGAACCGCTAATGCCCAAGACATCGGTACCGAGTTGGAAATCGATGACAGTATTGGCACTAGCTGGAGCTTCACCATTGAAGATCCAGAATTGGTCGGCACCAGCACCACCAGAGAGCGTGTTACCGCCACCGTTACCAGCAAAGAAGCGATCGTTACCTTCGCCACCGAGAGCGCGACCATCTTTACCGAGGAAGATAGTATCGTTACCAGCACCGCCAGAAATGCGGTAGCCGCTAGCATCGGATGCTTCAAACAGATCGTCGCCAGCTTGACCGAATGCACGATCGTTATTAGCAACAAAAATTGTATCGGCACCGCTACCAGTGTCAACACGGTTGCCACTTGCGAGTACGCCAGCAATTGCGCTATCGACAGTATCGTTACCAGCACCAGCAAAGACGCTATCGTTGACACCATCAAAACCTTTGGTAACGCCAGCTTCGATCGTATCAGCACCGGAGGTACCGCCAAACAAGTTAGATCCTTGAATGAGGTTCGCTTTAGGCGCGATTAGGAGAGATAATTGACCGCCTTCAACGAGGTTTTCAGCATCAGTTTTGGTGCCATCGTTATTACCATCGACGTTAGTAGCCGAGATAATCGAGCCACCACGGACACTGTGAGCCTGAACGTCAACCACAAACAGTTCGCCCGGTTTGGCCCCAAACAATTTGGAAACATCGAGAATACCAGAAGTTTCCCAGTTACCGATATCAGTTGGGGCAGTATCGGTTTGACCAGCAGGAACGGCAGAGCGATCGATCTGCGCGATCCGAGTTAGAGTGTTAGCAGGATTGGCTGCACTAGGATCGATGCTGAAAATCGAAGCTTCAATGCTACCAAAGGTAGAAATCGATCGATCTTCGTTGATGTAGATTTTGCCATCATCAGCCCAATCGAGGTTGTCGGGGCTACGTAGACCTGCGGCCTGTTTCCCTGCGTCATTGCCATCATAAAGGATGTCAATTTTGGCGGTGATATTGCCAGCAGTGATGTTATTAAAATCAACATCAATTTTGTAAGTCGTACCCCAAATATCGGCTGAAGCACTGTTACCAGTAGAAGCAAGTACGACCTGAGTACCATCAACTGGGTTGGTAGCAACGTCTTCTGGTCGAGAGAACTTGAAAGCTTTAGCAGCTTCGGCTAGTTCATCCTGTTTAGCTTGGGTGACAAAACCCAGAGCGTCGTAACCAGCGGTATTTGCCTTAGTAGGATCGTAGTAAGCAATTTCGACAAATTTGCCGTTTGTGCTAGCACCGCTACCCTTGAACTCACTAGGGCTACGCTCGATCGCATCGGTAGCACTATTAGCATCATCAGCAACCCAGACAAATAGTTTGCCTTTAGCTAGCCCGTTCCGATCTAAGAAACTGCCATCACCTTTAGCATTCTTGTCGCCGACATAGAGAATTAAAGGAGCATTGCTACGATCGTCGCCAACGATAAAGGCAACTTTATTAGTGGTTCCGGTGTCGATCTCGGTAACGTTTTCCCATGCGGCACGACCGAACCAGGGTACTGCATGTAAGGTGTTAGTTTTGGTATCTAATGCAAACTGACTACCGCCGTTGGTTTCTTCGCCAGCAAAATAAATGCGATCTACCAAGCCCTTGCCAGTACCAAACTGATTTGCTTCAACCAAAATCCCCGAACAGAAGCGATTGATCGCACCAAATTCTAGGTCTGTGGTTGCGTCTACAACTTCACCAGCACGGTTGATGATGGTGTCATAAGCTAGACCTGCGTTGGTAACTTGGAAAGTACGTTTGTCAACATCAAAGTAACTAACTCGTGCGCCAGGAAGTTGGGTACCGTTTTTGAGAGTGTATCTATAACCGACTGTATTGCTTAATTCACTATTGACGAGTACCCGGACGGTTGTGTCATTGAGTGCGTAAGCTCCAATCCCGTCGAGGATACCAGGAGGAGCATAGTTACCGACTTTATCACCAATAGTGACGAGGGGATCGACAGTCCAACCATTTAGACCTTTGATTTGAGAAGGCTGTGTTGTATCGAAAGAAAGGCTGTCCATGAGTTTTTCCAGTAAGTATCTAGCGAAACAGAATTTTGGAAGATTGACTGTTATGCAGTATCGACTGTTATGTAGTTTGGCATTGTTTTTCCAACGATGCGAGTATAATCGATCGCATCGGGCTGCTCGGAACGTTAAGATTTTTTATTAAGAATCGAAAAATCTAATCTTTAACTACTGGTTAATGAAACTGCCTTATTTCTTAAATTAAAGATAACCTGTGAGCGATTCTCATTCTGAGAGGCTACGCCAACGGATCGATCGGGACGATTTTGGCTTTGACGCGCACCTTTTCTAACGCCCGCACCAATCGTTGGGCTTGATGTTGATACAGCGGAACATTCAAAGTTCCTGGTAAATTTTCCATCAAATCTCTAGCGATCCGCAGCGAACAACCAGAGATGCGTCCGATAATATTTGCCCCTTCAAAAGTAGATTCTGCGGTCATCGCTAGCTCGACTTCCACATGCCAAGTTTTAGGGTGTCGATCGCCGATATCGATCCGGCGCAAACTCTCTGTCGTTGCCAAGACTACCAATCGATCGCCATTTGCCAGCAAGATATCGTCGGTAGGCATTAAGCTGGCGGGATTGGGGCTGCGATGGTGCAAAATCGGCACTACGCCGTAACCATAGGCAATATCCGCTAATAGCAAGCGATCGAGGGTGTCGCCTGATTCGATCGCGTATTCAGTGACTAAAATAGTCTGTCGATCGCTGTGAAATAGATTCAGGATATTTTCACCAAATGCCGCTCCAGCAAACACTTCTGCCGATACCGTATGCATCCCCAACACGCGGGCAGTTGGTAGCGTTTTCGTCAGATGTTGGCTCAAGCGTTGTCCCGATGTCCGAATCACCAGATCGAGCTGCGGATCGATCGCTTGCACCATCAAGGCAACTTCGAGATTGAGCATTTCATCATCGGTGACGATAATGACGCTTTTGGCGGTTGGGAGATTGGCTTGCGCCAGGGATTGGGCTATATTACCCGTAATTATTGGCAGATTTGGCAAGATCGTGCTGTTGAGATCGGGCTGCAATGTCACGCCGACGACGGATTGCTGCATCTGCTGTAGCCACAGAGCGACTTGTTGCCCGACTCGTCCCAAACCCACGATGACGATGTGGTTCTGTTGCGGTACGGGCGGTCTTTGCTTGACAAATTGAAATTTTGATGATAGCAGAGATTCGGTCAGAACTGCATACAATACGCCCACGAAGGCCGTGCCAGCCAGACTCAAACTGAGGGCGAAAGTTTGGAGCCACCAGGGAATCGTCGAAATTTTCTCAAAGCTGCCAAATAGATCGCCATAGCCCCCTAAGAGTAAGATGGCGGAGGCATAAAATGCCGACACCCAAGTCGTGTTTGGATAATATTGACGAAAGAGGACGGTAGCGATCGCTAGTAACAACACGACAATCAAACAACAAATGAGAGCCACGCGGCGGACTTGTTGCTGAAAGTTCGATCGCCAAAACCGCATAAATCGATCGCCAGCGCGGCGCGCCCAGCGATCGAGTATGGCAACGAGTTGAGGTTGTTTGGTTCTTCTACCAGTGGCAATCGGTCGATCTGGGGTCGCGTGCAGTGAAAATCGATCGGCAATTTCGATATAAGTAACTACATCGCCATCCGTAACTAGATCTTCAAACTGCCATTGGTAGAAACCTAAATCGGTTGCCGAGCCGTTGTGGGCGAGTAGCTTTTGGCTGCGCGTATTAATTTCGTGCAGCCGACGAGCATTGCACCACGGATGGTTGGGACTCATGCGTTGGCGCACGACCCGCAACCAATAACCATCTAAATTAAAAAAGCCGACGGTATCCGTACCCAGTGCGGCAATAGCAAAGGAGTGAGCCGGAAGTTCGATCGGTTCGTAGGCGATAAAATTGCCGAGTTGTTGGCTTAATAATTGATTGAGATTGGTTTTTGCCGATCGCACGACTAGCCGCGTCTGCGGGTTGAGTTGACGGATGGCTAAAGCGATTTCGGCATTGACGCCTTCGTTACTAGTCACAATTAGGGCGGCGCGACAAGTTTGGATTTGGGCTTGCGCTAACACATTATTTTCCCGGCAATCGCCAATAATCAGATCGTCTAATAAATTGACTAAATTCGGCACTTCCCAACTTTGAGGAGCTACCTGTTCGATCGCCACGATCTTTACGCCAAATTGCTGAAGAGCCAATACGCAGTGTTGACCGAGACTACCCAAACCACATACCAAAAAACGATCTAATTTCATGCGCTTTGTGCCGATCGAGTTTTATTGGCGTTACTGGGTTGCGGTACGCTCTGCCACTTAGCGAAACTTGTTAGTCCCTAAAACCTAAAGCCTAAAGCCTAAAGCCTAAAGCCTTCCTATACCCCATTCCAGCAATACCTGTTTGGTCTAAGTGTAGTTCGGCAAGATTGTGGATGAATGAGAATTCTATAACAAAATTGTTTCATTTATCGAGATATTATCCAGTGGGACTAGTAAAAGTCCACAGTTGTCAAATTTGCAACAACCCGATTTCCCTGTCCGATCGCCACATCCGATCTGTAGGGCTGTGCTTTTATGCCAGCCTTCTAGATTCGGAAGAGACAAAGATGGTCGCTAATTGCCAAATCGACTCGATCTTGACTGTGGCTCGATCTCGTAATGATGTAAACATTTAGCTAATGAGGTCTTGAAATGGCTGTTCTATTTAATGGTGCTACTACTTATACTCAAGACTTTAATAGTCTGACTACTTCAACAGGTGCTAATACCTGGACTAATGATTCTACGTTACCTGGATGGTCTCTTTTCCGTCAGCCAACTCCTGGAACTGCTATTACGACTTATTCAGCAGAAAACGGCAGTTCTGGTACTGGCAGTTTTTACAGCTATGGTACTACAGGTGCTCCCGATCGAGCTTTAGGCGGACTGGGTTCGGGCGGAACCTATTTTGGCTCTCCAGCAAGTGGCAACGTTGCTGGCTGGATTGCTTTTGCTGCTACGAATAACAGTGGCGCGGCGATTAACAGCGTCAATATTGGTTTTGATGGAGAACAGTGGCGCAATAATCTTAATCCAACGCCACAAACGATGGTGCTGGAGTACGGATTTGGCAATACTTTTGGGGCGGTTCCTACTTGGACGGCTCCAGGCGGGAATTTTAATTGGACTTCACCTGTCGCAACTACTGCTGCTGCTGTGATCGATGGTAATACTACTGGTCTGGTTGCCAACCGAGGTGGTACGCTCAATACGCTGAACTGGTCGAATAACAGCACTCTCTGGGTGCGGTGGATCGAAAATAACGATGGTAGTAACGATCATGGATTAGTGATCGATAATTTCTCGCTGGCTGCTGTTCCAGTTCCTAGTCCTACCGCCGTTCCCGAACCTGCTGATTTTATGGGTAGTATCGTAGCAATGTTAGCAGCAGCGATCGTTATCAAACGCCGAATTGCCAGTAAATCGAGAACATTATAAATTTTAGCAGTTGGACTATCGCACAAACGGACGTTTCTTTAGCGTCCGTTTTGCTCGGTGCGATCGATAAGTTAAAGAACGGAATATTGCACGACAAACTTTTGACATTCCTGGGAATAATGAAGTTATCAAATTTAGAACACACTTATCTGTAAAACAATGAAAAAATTCACGATCGCGACATTATTAGGAATTACGACAGCAACTACTGGAGTCACACTGGTTGCGCCTGCTTATGGGGCATCTTTTACCGGATCGTTAGCCGATGCCGATGCGATCGCTTCCCTGCCATTTACTTCAACTGGCGCGCCACTAGCATTTAAGTCTTTTAGCTACAATGGCGGCACCAACGCTGCGGGAAGTGTAATTCCGGCGGGGGGATTTAGCCCACGGCTGACAATCTTCGATTCTAGCGGTAACTACTATACCGATGGATTAAATGAATACACTGCCGTGGAAGATTTAAGCTTTACAGCTACATTTTCACCTGGAAACTATCAAGCAGTCATCAGTGCAACTGGCAGATTTTTTGACTTTCCCAATAAAACAAACATTTCGGAAGGTTTCGATGGGAGCGGTGCGTTTTTCGGTCGAACTGCAAATTATGCGGTGGATATCGTCGCGGTATCGTCCGCCACTGCGGTACCAGAACCTTCGAGTCTCATTGGCACTACTCTAGCTGGATTGGCTGCATTTAAATTAAAACGTAAATTGTCATCGAGCAAAAAGTAAATCTAAGTATTATTCAAGATTACGCTAGATCTAGTATAACGATTTCGATCGTTGATAGTGTTACTAAAGTCAGTCTTTGCCTACGGCACGCTACGCGAATGGAGACTAAAGATTTTATTTCCCAGGCTCTGCTTATTCCAAGCTGTGAAAACAGTTTGATGTCTATATAAAGTTTCGATTTAGTCTTGCTAAATTTCCAGAATCTCAACTTGCCGAGCTAGCAGTGGCGTGGCAAGCCTGCAATTTTCTTTCCAATTGAGAAGCTTAAAAAACCTGTAGAGACTTATCACAATGAGTAATATTTATCATGACTTAGCGGCTGGCGCATTTACCCAAAATTGGAGTAATGCAGGTCTAATTACGGCTAATGATGATTGGAGTGGTGTCCCCAGTATTATCGGTTATCGCGGCGATGGTTTAACCTCATTAGCTGGAGTAGACCCCCAAACTATCTTGGCTGAAGGTACACCAGTAGTTGATGTCAATGCCAATCAAACTAATCCTAATACTTTTAATACTGGCGGGGTGACTGAGTTTGCCATTACCGATCCAGTGGTCGCGCTGACTGGTTCTAATACTGCTCAAGCCCCCTATCTGCTAATCCACCTCAATACCTTGGGTGTAAACAATGTCAATGTTTCGTTCAACCTCCGAGACATTGACGGATCTGCTGACAATGCGATCCAGCCCATCGCCGTCCAGTATCGAGTAGGTACTTCGGGTAATTTTACTAATCTTCCGGCTGGGTATATCGCTGATGCTAGTTCTGGCCCCAGTTTGGCAACTCAGGTTACCCCCGTCAGCCTGACACTTCCTGCTGCGGCAGAAAATCAAGCTCAAGTCCAGTTGCGGATTATTACCACCAATGCCGCAGGTAACGACGAGTGGATTGGGATTGACGATATCAATATTGCTTCAGGAGGCCCAGTTGTCGTTCTGCCAGTAGTATCGATCGCCGCCACGTCTAATGCTGCTGAAGCAGGCACGGCTAACGGTAGTTTCCGAATCTCCCGCACTGGTGATACAACTAATGCGTTGAACGTTAACTACTCTGTGAGCACGGGTGCTGGTCAAGCGACCCCTAGTGACGACTATACTACTTTACCTGGTACTGCCACGATCGCGGCTGGCAGTTCATTTGTAGACGTACTTGTCGCTCCAGTCGATGATGCGATCGTCGAAGGTGATGAAGCCGTCACCCTCACTCTGTCCCCATCAGCAGGTTTCACGCTGGGGACTGCGACTGCGAATGTGACGATCGTCGATAATGATACTGTTGCACCCTCAACTACCAAAATTAGTACGATTCAGGGTTCTGGTACTGCGGCAACAGCAGGGACATTTACGATCGAAGGTATCGTCGTCGGCGACTTCCAAGGCACCGGACAACTCGGAGGCTTTTATCTCCAAGAAGAAAACACTGATGCCGATGGCAATGTCGAAACATCAGAAGGGATTTTTGTCAACTCCCTCACGGCAGTTAATGTCGGCGACAAAGTGCGCGTCACGGGTACCGTTGCCGAAAATGCAGCGACTCCCTCCTTTAACCAAGCGATAATTACGCCCTCCACAGCAGCCGATGTTAGCGTCCAGGCGACCGGACAACAGGCGTTGGTGACTCCTACTGCCCTAGATCTGCCGATCGCTACCGTGGGCGATTTAGAACGCTATGAAGGGATGTTAATTACCATCCCCGAAGCCCTGACCGTTACTGAAGTCTTTAACTTAGGCCGCTTTGGGGAAGTTTCCCTATCTGCCGACGGTCGTTTATTCAATCCGACTAATATCATCGATCCTAACGATGCACCAGCATCGGGTACGAGTTCGACAGGGAATAGTAATGTTGCGGCTGTCACCGCCCAACAAGATCTCAACAATCGCCGTCGGATTATCTTAGATGATGGTAGCAGCTCGTCCAATCTCCTCGATGTACCCTATATCGACACCACCGATGCGAATCCGAATAACGACACCCTCCGCATCGGTAGCACGATCGGCGGATTGACTGGCGTGCTGGGATTTGGCTTCAGCAACTACCGGATTCAACCCACGCAAGCCCCAGTCTTCAACTACGAAGCGCGTCCGGCGTTGCCCGATGTCGGCGGTGGGATTAAAGTCGGTAGTTTCAACGTCCTCAACTACTTCAACGGCGATGGTGGGAGCGGTGGCTTCCCGACTTCGCGGGGTGCGGATACGACAGTTGAGTTCGATCGCCAGCGAGCTAAGATTATCTCAGCCATCAAAGATTTGAATGCCGATGTCGTCGGTTTAATTGAGATGGAAAATGATGGCGATGGTGCTAATTCGGCGATCGTCAATCTCGTGAATGGCTTGAATGCCTCGATCGGGTCTAACACCTACGACTACATCAAACTGGCAAATACCACTGGTAGCCCCGGTACTGATGAAATTAAGGTTGCCTTCATCTACAAGCCTGGTGCCGTTACACCCGTCGGTAATGCCGTCTATTTCAACGATTCCGCTTTTAATACCGCTCGTCCGCCATTAGCACAGACCTTCATCAACAATGCTAGCGGCGAAAAATTTACCCCGATCGTCAATCACTTTAAGTCTAAAGGTTCTAGTGCTGGCTTACCAGGCGATAGCGACCAAGGCGACGGTCAAGGCTTGTCGAATGCCACCCGCAAAGCCCAATCTACCGCCCTACTCAACTTTGTCACGCAGATGCAAACCGCCTCTGGCGACAGCGATGTGATGGTTTTAGGCGATCTCAATGCCTACAACGAAGAAGACCCGATCGATATCCTCCGTGCTGGCGGCTTAACCAAGCTGAATACTACGAGCGATTCCTTCGTTTTTGACGGTCAGACAGGCTCCCTCGACCACGCCTTGGTAACATCTAGCCTGCAAGCGCAAGTCACGGGTGCCGCCAAGTGGAGTATCAACTCCTCAGAGCCGATCGTTTTAGACTACAACGATGATGTCATCTCGTCAGGTGAAAATACTGCCGAAGACCGCAACGATACTAGCCTCTACCAACCAAATCGATTCCGTTCTTCCGATCACGATCCAGTACTAGCTGGACTAAACTTAAAGCCAACTGGCGGCAACGCTGGAGCCGACAACCAAGTCGGTACCAATGGTAGCGATACCCTCTTTGGTAATACTGGTAATGACATCATTAATGCTGGCGGCGGTAATGATTTTATCGTCGGCGGTATCGGCGTCGATCTACTCTTTGGCGGTGCTGGTAACGATAATTTTGTTTACTATGGTGCCAACGAAGGCTTTGACAAAATCAATGACTTCGTGGCAGGACAAGATCGATTTAGTATCTCCCGTTCCGGTTTTGGTATTAATGATGCGGTGGGAGTCTTAGATGCTTCCCGATTCACGATCGGATCTTCTGCATCCACAGCCAATCACCGATTTATCTACAACAATAATTCTGGCGTGTTATCCTTCGATGCCGATGGATCTGGCACTAGCAACACGCAAGTCCGCATCGCTCAATTAGTCGGCATCCCTGCTTTGACTAATAATAGTTTCTCGTTGTTCTAATTAGTTGCAATTAATAAAAACAGGAGCAACTTATAAATTGCTCCTGTTTTTTTATGGTGATTTTACCTACCTGCTCTCAACACCTGTTCTGCCGTTAGTTTTAAATCTGGAAAGGTGAGAGAGACGATCTCTCGATCGCCCCGAAGCTGCTGAATTTCATACTCTCCATTCACTAGCGTACAGATTGACAATGTTGGCTGTTTGGGCTTACCAATATGCCGCGTACCACCTAATCCTGCATAGTCTGCAATCCAATATTCAGGAATACCTAAAACTGCATAGTCTTCCACCTTACGGGAATAATCATTTTGCCAATTGCTACTAACCACTTCCGCTACAAATTTAATCGAACTGCCCAAAGTTAGAATCGACTGTTCGGGCCAAAGCATTTCTTGAGAGAGTTCGTTTCTATCTATTACTGCAACATCAGGTCTAAATGCCGTTATCCCAGCGTTATCAGGGCGTAATATTCCCCGTTGAAGGACGAACCAAGGTAATTTCGCTGCATCAATTTGGACACAGATCTTTGTAGTAATGAAAGCTGCAACCTCTTCATGCGCTCCTGTTGGTTCCAAGTCGAATACCTCTCCATCGATTAGTTCATAGCGATTATTTCCACCATAACTAGCGAGAAATTCGTCAAAACCGATCGGCTTCTGCTGTAACGGTTGCTCGATTGTAATGGTCATAAGTTAACTTAGCCAAACTAATATCCCAATTTTACCAGATCGATATGCAATATATGTGTAACATGGTGAGTTCCGGCGGCGGCTGGACGAATGTCGAACTAGTCATTCCCAGCGGTTTGGAAATCGAATCCACATTCCGCTAGTTCGATCGCCTAAAAAATAATAAGATGCAGAATCCTTTCGTATCAGCCTTTCTAACGATTTAGTCTCTTTTTCGCGATCGATGATACATTCTCAATAGTCTTATCCTATTGAGAATGCAATCGCTACGATCCAATGGCTTCGTTTTAATTATTTTTCGATCGCCTGGACTAGCGGAATGTGGGATCGAACCATGACGAAACAAGGTTTCTGACGTGCTAACGCGCTGTTTAGTCTTCACGTCAGCGTAACCGTAGCGTTTGGCAACAGGCGTTGTCAGTTCCAGTAACTATGCTTTCCACCCAGCCGCTAGCGCGATGAGAATTGAAGCCCCAAAAGCGTAGCGATACCAAACGAAAATCATCGTATTTTTAGTTTTGAGATAATTCAGTAAAAAAGCGATCGCAATATATGAAAAAATAAAAGTAGAAACCATTCCCACGGCTAATAATGGAATAGGCAACTCATTCTCCTTAAAGATTTTCAAAGCTTTATAGAGAGTGGCGATCGCTAGTGTCGGCAAACCTACTAAAAAGGAAAATCTAGCGGCAGTTTCGCGCTCCAATCCGAGAAATAAACCAGCAGTCAAAGTCGAACCCGATCGAGATGCGCCAGGAAGTAAGGCGATCGCTTGTGCCAAGCCAACGAGCAGCCCATCTTTGATTTCTAAGCCCTCAAATCCGCGTTTATGTTTGCTAAATCGCTCGGCAGCAAAGAGTAAAGTTGCCATGACGATCGACATAATTGCGATGATCTGGGCGTTGTCTGGCAAGATATCTTTACCCAAAAAACCCAGGATGAGTGCGGGTAAAGTTCCCACGATAATTCCGGCGAATATTTTGACATTAATATCTTGCCAATCTTGGCGAAGCAGTCCGCTGACACCACCGCCAACTACGGTAGTAAGATCTTTCCAAAAATAGATTAAAACAGCTAAAACACTACCAAATTGAATTGCATCGGCATAATCTTTTTGACCGAGCTGTTGCCAACCAAAGACTTTAGTCGTCACCAATAAGTGAGCGGTGCTACTAATCGGTAGAAATTCAGTAATACCTTGAACTACCCCTAAGATCGCAGCTTGTATGATATTACCATCGGCAACAACCGCAGCGGTGCTAGTAGCTGCGGGTTGAGCTACTACCGGAATTGCTGAGATCGAGCCAGCAGCGATCGCTCCCAATATGATGAGTGAAAATTTGGTTTTCGATCGCATAGTCATAATTTGAGATAGAAATGGGGG
>NZ_PVWO01000646.1 GCF_003003845.1 Chamaesiphon polymorphus CCALA 037
GATGAGTAATGGGTAATGGGTAATGGGTAATGGAGTGTTTTTTACTCCTCCTCTCCCAACTCCCAACTCCCAACTCCCAACTCCCAACTCTCTCTAATCGATGCTCAAACCTTTAGTTGCCAACCAGGCTCGATCGAAGATGCGGGATTGATAGCGGGCACCACCATCGCATAAAATTGTCACGATCGTGTGTCCTGGCCCCATTTGTTTGGCCAGTCTGACTGCTGCTGCGACATTAATTCCCACCGATCCGCCCATAAATAAACCATCTTTGCGGAGGAGTTGATAGACTACTTCGATACATTCTTGGTCTGGAATTTGAATCGCATCATCGATAGGTACGCCTTCCATATTGCCCGTAATCCGACTATTGCCGATGCCTTCAGTTATCGAACTGCCTTCGAGGGTAATCGTGCCAGTCTTGACATAACTATATAAGCCACTACCCATCGGATCGGCGACGATACTTTTTATCTGCGGATTTTTTTCTTTGAGGAACATCGACACGCCTGCAAATGTGCCCCCCGTACCCGTCGAAGCTACCCAGCCATCGATTTTGCCATCGGTTTGCGCCCACATTTCTGGCCCAGTTGTTTCGTAGTGTGCCAGACGATTGGCAAGATTTTCAAATTGATTCGCCCAGATCGCGTTTTCCATTTCCGCAGCGACGCGACCAGATAATTTGACATAATTATTTGGATCTTTGTACGGTACTGCGGGCACTGTGCGGACTTCTGCGCCGAGGGTGCGTAATGCTTCTATTTTCTCGGCAGACTGAGTTTCGGGAATGATAATCAGGCATTTATAGCCCTTAGCATTACAAATATGCGCCAGCCCGATGCCAGTATTGCCAGCGGTACCTTCGACGACGGTACCGCCTGGTTTGAGGGTACCGCGTCGCTCGGCATCTTCGATAATATATAGAGCCGCCCGATCTTTGACGGAACCACCGGGATTGAGAAATTCGGCTTTACCTAAAATTTCACATCCAGTTGCATCGCTAAAGCTATTGAGCCGAATTAATGGTGTGTTGCCGATTGCTTCTAAAAAGCCGCGTTTGATATCCATTTTAATAATTGATAATTGATAATTGATAATTGATAGTTGATAGTTGATAGTTGATAGTTGATAGTTGAGATTTTAGTACTAGGCCGCATAATTAAGTGATATTACTATCCCTCAATCTTTGCTCCCAGCTCCCCGCTCCCAGCGTTCCGCTTCCCGCTCAATAGTAACTTAATTTCTGGTCGAAACTACTAGTCACTATTGAGAGCATATTGCTTGAATAGAAGATCGAGAGGGGTAGAATTGGTATCGACTTTAGGAATTAGTTTGACAGCTAGTTCGCAACTTTCGATTTCCGATCGAATAAACTCGTTGAGGAGCGGAACGGCAGCGATCGTAGTGGCTTCATTAGCAGTTTTTTTAATCGTTAAGAGTCGATCGATCTCAGTGACAATCTCTTGACGATCGCTAATTAATTCCATCAATTTACTCAAAACCATCGGCGGAAATGTTCGATGAGTCACGATCCACTTGGCAGCTAAAATCGGACGTAAGGCATAGAAATATTTTTTTAACTTGACAGTATCAGATTGCAGATGTTCTCGATAGCAACCGATCGTCATATTCAGATAATGATGAATTCCCGCTCGACAGGAATAATAATTATCGGCTAAGTTTAGTAATTTTTGAGTGAGATTACTATGAGCGCGATAGACGATGGGCGATTGAATCCATTCGTAGATTGCTGAATTCGATCCTTTAAATAATTTCAACGCTTTGCGCAGATCCCAGCCATTAATATCCAGTAGTGAATTGACGGGTAGATCGATTGTATCTGGACGATCGTCGATCGATAAATACCATGCTAACGGACGCAGATAGATAAACCGCACGTCGTAGTCGCTATCTGGCGACGGAAACCCCCACGCTCGGCTTCCCGACTCACAAGCGTAGAGAATAATTATTTGCTCCGTGCTGGCGAGTTGTTGCAATTGAGCGGTGATGGTAGGCTCGATATCTACCGCTACTGTCCTGTCTATTTCCATCGCTCCCCGTTCCTAAAATCGGCTGGATCGCTCTTTGACGATCGAGAGTTAGTTCTCGACCTGCCGCGCCAACTATACTAATAAATATTTTGACACATTCAATACCGCAAACTCCATGAACATCCGGATCGGCAATGGTTATGACATTCATCGCCTCGTTTCAGGTCGTCCCCTCATTTTAGGCGGTATCCAAATCGAGCACGAGCTGGGTTTATTGGGACATAGCGATGCCGATGTCCTCACTCATGCGATTATGGATGCGATGTTGGGTGCCTTGAGTTTGGGCGATATCGGACATTATTTTCCGCCTACTGACGCCAAATGGGCGGGTGCTGATAGTATCGAACTCCTCAAACAAGTCAATACTCTAATTATCGATCGCGGTTGGCAAATTAGTAATCTCGATACGGTAGTCGTTGCCGAACGCCCCAAACTCAAGCCCCATATTAATTCCATGCGCGATCGATTAGCAACAGCTCTGCACTTATCACCGGAGCAAGTTGGTGTCAAAGCTACTACCAACGAGAAATTAGACGCCACCGGAAGAGAAGAAGGAATCTGTGCTTATGCAGTAGTTCTATTGACAAAGTAGTCACTAACAGATCTATTTGGGAGTAGCCCAGTTGAGGAATGATACAATCATTGATTTCCCTTCCCCCCGCTCCCCGC
>NZ_PVWO01000647.1 GCF_003003845.1 Chamaesiphon polymorphus CCALA 037
CTTCAGGGCACATTACAAATTCCGGGCGATAAATCGATTTCCCATCGCGCCTTGATGCTAGGAGCCTTAGCGGAGGGCGAGACGACGATTCAGGGATTATTATTGGGTGAAGATCCTCGGAGTACGGCGGCGTGTTTTACCGCCATGGGAGCGCAGATTTCGGAGTTAAATACCGAGTTGGTGACGGTGACGGGGATTGGGTTGGGACAGCTTCAAGAACCTGTAAATGTCCTCGATGCTGGCAATTCGGGAACGACAATGCGGCTGATGTTAGGCATTTTGGCTTCTCATCCCGATCGATTTTTTACAGTTACGGGCGATGATTCCTTACGATCGCGTCCGATGTCGCGCGTTGTCAATCCGCTCGCGGAGATGGGAGCGCAGATTTGGGGACGTCGGAATAATTCGCTCGCACCGCTCGCCGTGCGCGGATGTGAATTGCAACCGATTCACTATCATTCGCCGATCGCTTCAGCACAGGTCAAGTCATCCATTTTACTCGCTGGATTGATGACTTACGGACGCACTACGGTCACCGAACCAGCATTATCGCGGGATCATTCCGAACGGATGTTGCGCGCGTTTGGGGCGCATATCGAGGTCGATCCGGAGACGAATAGTGCGACGGTGACGGGTTATCCGACTCTCACGGGACAACAAGTGATCGTCCCTGGCGATATTAGCTCCGCCGCCTTTTGGTTAGTTGCTGGCGCGATCGTGCCAGGATCGGAGTTGTATATCGAAAATGTCGGCGTCAACCCGACGCGCACCGGAATTTTGGTTGCTTTAGAATTAATGGGTGCCGATATTACCCTCGAAAATCAACGCGAAGTTGCGGGCGAACCCGTAGCAGATTTGCGGGTCAAACATAGTAATTTAAAAGCTTGCGAAATTAGCGGCGATCTCATCCCCAGACTGATCGATGAGATTCCGATTTTAGCTGTCGCAGCAGTATTTGCCCAAGGCACGACGATAATTAAAGATGCCGCAGAATTGCGCGTCAAAGAAAGCGACAGGTTGCAAGTAATGGCAGCGGCATTGACTAAAATGGGTGCGAATATTACCGAATTACCAGATGGTTTAGAAATTACTGGCGGCGGCTCGTTAATTGGTGCAGAACTCGATAGTTTTACCGATCATCGGATTGCCATGAGTCTCGCGATCGCGTCTGTAATCGCGAAAGGACAAACGACGATCGCGCGTGCGGAAGCTGCATCGATTTCCTATCCAACTTTCTTCGATTCATTACGCAGCATTATTAAGTCATAACCCGTATTTCGCACTTCAATTTTTTGCATGTGAAGGCTGCGTAGGGTGTGTTTCTGTGTCAGCAAAACGCACCTTCTAGATCGGTGCGTTACGCTTCGCGATAACACACCCTACTCTTACGAAAAATAAGACTTTTTAGGTAGAGATTTTAAGAAGTGGGGTATGTGGGTTATAGCATTCCAAATGCTTCTATATAAGCATAGTAATCGATATCGCTAAAACAAACAAAACTTACTCCTGCAATCGATCGATCTGTCTCCAAATAAGTATGCACCGTCTCTAGTGCCACTTGCGCTGCCAGATCGATCGGATAACCATAAACACCACAACTAATCGCCGGAAACGCGATCGTTTGAATCTGATGTAATGTCGTCAGAGCCAGACTTTCGCGGTAGCAACTTGCGAGTAATTCTGGTTCGCCAGCATTACCACCATGCCAAACGGGGCCGACGGTATGAATTACATATTTTGCCATCAATCGATAGCCTGGAGTAATTTTGGCTTGGCCAGTCTTACAACCATTAAGTTGCCGACATGCGGCGAGTAATTCGGCACCAGCAGCGCGATGAATTGCCCCATCGACACCACCGCCGCCAAGTAACGAACTATTAGCCGCATTGACGATCGCATCTACTGTTAATTTGGTAATATCGCCCTGAATAATCCCCATGCGTTCTTGAGGAGTGGCGGTTAGTTCTAGTGTCATGGGGGTAGGAAATTGGGGATTGTCGAAGAGTTGAGCCGATCGAATATATTATCGCTCGTCACGCTTTTTGATAATTGCCGATCCTAAATCTTTAAAAATCTCTTTCCACCCAGCGATAACTATCGGAATCATCCACCCAAAAAATGCTATTACTGAATTTACATGTGCCTGTCCGCCATTACGCGTAAACGAGGCATCTAAGTAGATAGTAACAGCAGCAATCGTTAACCCGATCGCGCAGGTGCATATTAAATAAGTACCTGTTTTCTTTTGCGACCCGATGAGTAAGGAAATCAAAATGCCGATCGCACCGAAGAGGATATTATCGATAATTAATCGATCGACTAGAGCGTAATTACCCTGGCGATCGAGTGATGAAAAGTCAATTCGCGTCAAATATTTATATTTGTTTACCAACCAGATTGTAATGTATAAAAGATAGCAATACCTATGGATATTATTCATGCTCGATCGATATCCTCGGTACCACTAAACTAAACCATGGGTATTGGCATAACTCCACACCGTATTTTCGAGTAGCATCGTTACTGTCATCGCTCCCACACCACCAGGGACGGGGGTAATCCAACTAGCTATTTCTTTAACTGACTCGAAATCGACATCGCCTACCAATCGCGACTTCCCAGTTGTCGGATCGGTGAGTCGATTGATGCCGACATCGATAACTACAGCACCAGGCTTGACCATATCAGCAGTTATCATTTGGGTTCTACCGACAGC
>NZ_PVWO01000648.1 GCF_003003845.1 Chamaesiphon polymorphus CCALA 037
CTGTACGATAAAGCCTTCGATCTATGGCTGGAAACTGGTCATTATGCCAGTAGACCACCAGGTGAGGTTCATGGGCCATTTACTACAGATATCGGTTGTATCGTGTTAGAAATCTCTTTTCCAAACCGGGCGACATCACCAGTTTAGCTACTTTTCTCGATCGCTAATTATCGATAGATGCAAGTTCGATCTGCCACTCCCAATGATGTCGCGCTGATTCTGTCATTCATTCAAAAGAAATCAGAATTCGACCGAAACATCGGTGCCTTTTCTGGCATTTTACAAGTATCTGAAACTAAAATTCACCAAACACTTTTTGGATTAATTCCCTTTGCTTACGTCTTGTTTGCAGAGTTGTCAGATCGTCCGATTGGCTTTGCATTATATCAATTCCGGTACTCATCATTTGCAGGTCAGCCCAGCATTTGGCTTGACGATTTATTCATAGACGATCGAATGAGAAGTCGAGGTGCAGGCGCGGCATTAATGGCTCAATTAGCGCGTATTGCCGCCGAAAATAACTGTACCCATCTGGCTTGGACGGCGGATGCTAGAAATACCCGTGGGCTGAAATTTTACGATCGATTGGGTGCAGAAATTATCGAGCAGCATGGCAATCGCTGTTTTTTGAGATGGGTGCCAAACTCGCCGACATAATAATTTAGCTCTTGAGATCTAATTCTTTTAACTACTTAGATAAAGTATGGCATTCATCCCGATCGATAAATCTATTTAGCGGCACTCGATCGATACAATCTACTGTCATGTTATCGATCGAATTGGGTAAGATAAATACAGCACGTAATTAGAGGTTGAAAATCTATGAATCCCATTCTCAGACAAGGCGACGTCCTCATCATTCCCAGCGACACATCCGCCACAGGTACCAAACTTCCGCACCTGACGCTCGCCGAAGGCGAAGTTACCGGACACCGCCACCGCATTAGCAATGGTGAAGCCGAATTATTCGAGCGCGATGGCGTATTGTACCTCAAAGTTTTATCCCCGACTGCCGTTCTCACCCACGAGGAACATGCAGAGGTAACTATCCCCCAAGGCGATTGGGAAATCCGCATCCAACGCGAATACTCGCCCGAAGGTTGGCGATATGTAGCTGATTAAATACGCTGGGGGTATCTACTTGTAGATACCCCAATTTTTTGTCATCTTGAAAATTTAATATGGAACAGGCAGAATTAGAACAGATAATTGAGAAAGCTAGTATCGATCGAGCAACTAAATTATCTTTGATTAACAATAATTTGAATAGCCTGCCAACTAGCATTGGCCGCCTTGCCAATTTAACGCAGCTATTTTTAAGTAACAATCAAATAACTAATTTACCAAGTAGCATCGGCAATCTTCTGAATCTGCAACAACTATATTTAAGCAACAATAGTTTAACTAGTCTACCACTGGAGTTTGAAAATCTCCGCAATTCACTAATTTATTTAGGTTTAAAAAACAATCAATTAAATAAGCTGCCATTTAATATTGAATCATTTAGTAATTTAATCGGCCTATATCTAGAAGGTAATCAGTTACTCGACATGCCTAGTAATATATGCAGTCTCTCTAGATTGGCCTATCTAAATTTGAGTGAAAATCAAATCGCTAGAATACCAGAAAATATTAATGATTTGTCAGAATTGAAAACATTAAATTTAGCTAGAAATCAGATAAATACCCTACCTAGAAATATTGGAAGCTTGGCTAGCTTAACATACCTAAATATTGGAGCTAACCAATTAACTTGTTTGCCAAGTAGTATCGTTAATCTTGTTAACCTGAACACACTATGTCTAAATGAAAATCAACTAACTAGATTGCCAGAGGATATTGGTAATCTCTCTAAATTAACAACTCTAAATTTAGATGAAAATCAACTAACTATGCTGCCAGATAGCCTAGCAAGGCTGAGTCATCTAACAAATTTATCTATAGACCAAAACCCATTAACAGATTTGTCGATCTTACAAGACTTACCTAAATTAGAAACAATCATATTTTTGGGAGTGGATCTACCCTGTAGATATTGGATTAAGTTTAGTGATTGGAGAGCTGAATGGCTTTTAGATGAAGATAATGCTGAAATTAGACGTGTTTTAATCCAACAGGTAGGATACGAGAAAATTTGCGAAGAATTAAATACCGACAAGCTCGATGTTTGGCGGGAATATACGCTGCTCAAAATCGATGGTGTAGAAGCAGTATATGAAGATGACGAACCGATCGATAGAGAGCCGATGGTATTGCTCAAGATGACTTGTCCATCGACTGGGCACATTCATATTCTGCGCGTTCCACCAGAGATGACAAGTGCAGAGGAGGCGATTATGTGGGTAAATCATGGCATTCATCCCGACAAGTTTGCAGTCCAGACTTAAAATTAAGTCGAAACCCCAAAACTCTTAATTTGCCAAGGTTTAACGATAGTATCTGCCGGATCTAAGAGTGGTTCTTCGAGGATATTTATGACTCGATCGATCCCTAAATCCAGATCGCCAGTCAACTCAATTTCCCCTTCAACTCCATGACTTTCATAACACCGCAATACCCACGATCGATTTAGAGCTTCTGAAGGTTTGAATGCCATTAAAACCAAATTTTCTGCATCTAAATCTAGAAAACTATTATTAGTTATTAACGCTCTCCCAGTCCCCTCGTCTCCCCCTCTCCCCCTCTCCTAGTCAAGATTCGTCTCCTCATAAA
>NZ_PVWO01000144.1 GCF_003003845.1 Chamaesiphon polymorphus CCALA 037
CGTCCCCACTCTCCAATGCAATGTTCATACTGCCAATATACAGATAGTCGGGTCTTGGAATCTCGATCGACAGAAGCCGGACAGAGTATTCGCAGACGGCGGGAGTGCTTGCGCTGCAAACATCGTTTTACTACTTACGAACGACTGGAATTCGTCCCGGTTACCGTCATTAAACAAGATGCTCGGCGGGAATATTTCGACAGATCTAAACTGTTGAGGGGAATCATCCACGCCTGTCAGAAAACTGGACTAACCCCCGATACACTCGAATCGATCGTCGATGATATCGAATCTCAACTCCAAGCGCGCACCGTCAGAGAGGTGACAACCGCTGAAATAGGCGAACTGGTGTTGCGAGAATTACGCCCATTGAGCGAAGTAGCTTACGTCCGGTTTGCATCTGTCTACCGTCAATTTCAAGGCATTCGCGACTTTGTAGACACGTTACATCAGTTGAATGAAGTCCGCAGTCAAGAGTCAGAAGCTAACAGTTTAGAAATAAATCGCTCTGCGGCTAAAGTGTCGGTAGATTCTTAATCGAAATTATGAGGATAAAAGAATTACCTTCTTCAAACAATGTATATCGATCGGCAATCGAAATAGTATGAACTTACCTAAATACCGTGTTTTTGTATGTACCAAACAACGTGCCGATGGCAGTAGCGACTGTTGTAGCGCGGGTGCCCTAGATATATATCAAAAGTTTCAATCTGAAATTGTCGATCGACAATTAGGCGATCGCGTGGAAGTGCGACAGTCGGGATGTTTGGATCGGTGCGAAGCTGGCGCAGTAGCTCTAGTTTATCGCACTAACTGGCGCGAATTTACATGGCTGCCACGTAAGATCCGGATGAAATTACAGCGATTGTTGTTTCCCAATCGGACTTTCTACGGTCATTTGACTGGCGAAGATATTCCCGCGATCGTCGAAAGTCATATTATCGATGGACGACCGCTAAAACGTTGCGAAATTGCGACCGATCGATAAGTTACGGGACTTTCAATACTAAAATCGTTCCAGTCAGATCGATGATGCCGTTAGCACGCACAATCGTAAGGTTTGTCGCGATTGTCCGATCGATGCGATCGGGCCATCGATCCACCGCTTCCAGATTATGCCAGACAATACAGCGACACATGAGTGAGAGTTAAAAATCTTAGCTAATCAGCCAATGCCAGCGTCAATCGATCGGCTAATATTCGCACTAATGGTTCTTGAATAATGGTGGAATGATTCGAGCCAGGAATTGAGTAGATATCGGCTCCACCAGTGGCAATTTTATCCCAATTTAGAGCGGGACTATTTGCTGACTCTAGTAACATATTATCGGAGCAGAACAGAGCTACTTTTCCTGAGTAAGTAGACTTTACTACATAACTGTTACGGGCTTGAGTATTTATCCAACATACATCGATCGTGCCTAATTCTAAATTGGCTCGCTTGATATAACGTAGATAAAACCGATAAGGAGTTCTGAGCTTACCAAACATACAATGATTCATTAAACCATAACGAATATAATCTTTGCGCTGTTGGGAATTTAAGCTCCATAATTTGGTCAACCGTGACAGAATTTTAGACAATCCCTGAGGGCAAGGATCGACTTGGGGCAGATTTGGCTCGACGCTAACGGGTGCCGGAGTATCGACGATCGCCAATAGTTTAATCTCTTGACCCTGTGCCTCAAGTTGTCTGGCAATTTCAAATGCTACGACACCACCAAAGGAATAGCCACCTAGATAGTATGGCCCCATCGGCTGAACTTGACGAATTTCTTTAATGTAGTTAGCAGCCATTTCTGATACACAAGCAATCGGAGTTTTGCGACCATCTAGTCCTTGTGCCTGGATGACATAAACTGCACGATCCGATCGTAAATGATTGGCTAGTTGTCGATAAAACAATACGCTACCAGCTACATCATGGATCAAAAATAAGGGATCTTTTGTGGCTCGACCCTGTTTGATTTGGATGAGAGATTGCCATGCATGGAACTGCTTGGTTTGACAATCTGTTGCTCGATCGACAACAGTAGCTAGCTCGGCAATTGTCTGGTGATGAAACAGAGTCACTATGGGAATATTAATTGCAAATATTTCACAAATTCGAGAAATGATTTGAGTACCAGTTAAAGAATCGCCACCTATCGAGAAAAAGTTATCATGAATTCCAACTTTGTCAAGATCGAGAATTTGACTAAAGAGATCGGCTATTTTTATTTCTAGATTGTTTCTCGGGCTAATATAAGTAGACTTCAATCGCTCTGCAAATTCTTCAGCTAGTTTATTACGCTGGATTTTACCTGTCTTACCTTTAGGTATATTATCGACAAATAGAATTTGACTGGGAATTTTAAAATCGGCAATCCGCTCTAACAAAAGAGTGCGTAGATTGTGTTCGGTAATATTCGCTCCAGATTTTGGAACGACGGCTGCAACTAGATCTTCTCCCAATCGAGGATGATCGACAGCAAATGTAGCCACTTCTTCAACTTCTGAAAATTGCATCAAAACATCATCGACTTCTTGGGGTAAAACCTTATTTCCACCCCGGTTGATTGTTTCTTTAAGCCTGCCTGCTAAATGCAAATAGCCACATTCATCTAGCCAGCCTAGATCGCCTGTCCTAAACCAACCTTCTCGAAAGGCAACTCGATTGGCTACTGGATTATCGAGATAGCTCTTCATCACATTGCGCCCACGGGCAATGATTTCGCCTACTGTCCCATGTGGAACGATTTCACCTGATTCATTAGCGATGGCTAGTTCTGAATCTTTAGAGATTTTTGCATAACCTTGAGAACGCTCTTTCGTCAAATTAGATGGCAAAATAGTACTTGTAAATAGCGGAATTTCACTCATACCATAGCCCTGAATTAATGGTACGCCAAAATGCTGTTCTAATGCTGCAATTACTTGGATATTAGACGGAGCCGAACCAGAACGCATAAACCGCAGGGCGTGATTTTTGGCTTTCAAGGGATGCTCGGAGATCGCTTTGAGAATAGCCAGATGAATAGTTGGGCCGACAGAATACCAAGTTGCTTGAGAATCTACAAGCCAATCCAGAAAGTAGTCAGGTTGAAAACTGCCATAGAATACTACTTTCCCACCTGCCAATAAGGGTAAGATGAAATTAGTAATCAGTCCATGAACGTGAAATAAAGCTAGTGTATTTAAACAAACATCATGAGTACTTAATTGTAAAACTTGGCTGGCTTCTAAGCAGGAATAACATAGAGCATCCTGCGTCATATGAACTAATTTGGGACTGCCAGTAGAGCCAGAAGTCATGATAATAAAAGCATCATCTGCTGGTGTCGCCCAGTCATCTTGGCTGGGTGGAAAGAGGGTTTTACCATTAAACTGAAAAGTCCCTATCTTCCCTTGCCAATGGTAGCTAACCTCAAGAGTTGAAATAGATATTTCTCGATCGAGTAACTGTGTTACTAGCGGTGGTGAAACATCAAAAATAGGTGTGGGTAGTAAACAATTTGAAAGCTTAATAATAAATTTTGGATTTAATTGCTGTAGCCGAATTTTTAGTTCGATATTGCTCAAACTGGGATCGATCGGAATCAACGTGGCACTGGCTGCGATCGCCAAACTTAGCATTGCAGTTTCCGAACTATTGGCAGGAGCAATTAATACTACTCGATCGCCTCGATCGATCCCTAATTGTCGAAGTTGACGATGAGTCTTTACTATTAACTCATACAAGCCTTGAAACGTTAGATCTGGCCAAGCCGGAGTAGAAATTGCTAGAGCTTGAGGATACTTTTCGGCCAGTTCGGCAAATAATCGATTGAGAGAATAAAAATTGCTCATAATATGAGGAGAACTAATCGATCGGGGCAATAGGGTAGTAATCGGATACAGATAAGTTTGAAGATCCGAACCAATTGTCAGAGGTACGAGCGCAATTCTAAGCCATATAGCTTATGTTGGGTTTGCTGGGTACCACAGTTTCAGTGAGGCGATCGCGATGAGAGATCGATCGAACTAGCGCATTGATGGCTTCCCCTGTAACTAAAAAAGCAGATCTGGTGCGTTGTTTGGCCAAACGATCGAGAATTGTACTGGCTCCAGATCTGCCCATAAATGCTTCAAAGAGGATTAATCATAGATTTGGCTGATGGACTACACATTAAAAATTGGTAAGGCTATCATAGCCGAGATCTATCTATTTTTACGAAAAACCGCAAAAATTATGAATTCGCTCGGGTGGAGTAAATGACTCCATGAAATAGCCCCCATTAACATCGAGCGTTGCACCAGTAATATAGGCAGCAGCATCAGAAGCCAAATAAAGATATCGCGGCCGCGATATCTTCTGTCAATTTTGACAAGACATCTAGTTCGGTTACGGTTTCGGCTCCCTCCAGTGCTGGCGAGAGCCGAAGCCCGTTCTTCTCAACTCGGTCTCCATCTTCGATCGTGGATGGACATCGCACGCTTCACTATCCACGCGATCGATATCGATCGAATAAAAGCTCGACTCGCGCTGGATATCGAGCCTTTATCTCTACGCGATTTAATAATTGTCATCACTTTTAATTCATAATTCATCGACTTGCTATAAAAGTTGTGAAATCCAGTAATATCCTGACGCTAATTTCTCTACACCCGATTGACTAACTACTTTTCTTTGGGGAGATCTAGCTTGAGCTAGGCATAAACAGCCCTCAACGAGATCGATCCCCCACCGATCGAGTGATTTCGGAGCTATAATGACCATCTAAAGATTGAATTGAGGAGACCTGATGAGCGCGAGCGATAAAGTTAAGAACCAGTCACTGCACCATGTCGTTATCGTTGGTGGAGGTTTTGGGGGACTTCATGCGGCACTATCATTAGGCAAAGCACCCGTGCGGGTGACGCTGATCGATAAACGTAATTTTCACCTCTTTCAACCCCTCCTCTATCAAGTTGCCACAGGCGGCTTGTCGCCTGCGGATATTTCCTCACCATTGCGATCGATCCTCAATAAGCAGCAAAATACCAAGGTGCTGATGGGGGAAGTCAAAAATATCGACCCCCAGCAACAAAAAGTTTTCTTGAATAAAGGCGATATTACTTACGATACGCTGATCCTGGCAACTGGCGTGAGCCATCATTACTTTGGCAACGACCAATGGGCACCCACAGCCCCTGGTTTGAAAACCGTCGAAGATGCGCTAGAAATGCGCCGCCGGATCTTTATGGCATTTGAAGCCGCCGAAAAAGAGACCGATCCGGTCAAACGTCGCGCTTGGCTGACCTTTGTTGTCGTCGGTGGCGGCCCCACTGGCGTAGAATTAGCTGGCGCGATCGCCGAATTGGCCTATAGTACCCTCAAAAAGGATTTCCGCAATATCGATACCGCCGAAGCTAAAGTCGTCTTAGTCGAAGGACTCGATCGCGTCTTGCCCCCCTATCCACCCGAACTATCGGCTAAAGCGGAAGCATCCCTAGTAGAATTGGGCGTGCAGGTGCAGACAAAGGCTCTAGTGACAAATATCGAAGACAACGTTGTTACCATCCGTCAGGGCGAAAATATCGAGCGCGTAGAAGCCCGAACTGTATTGTGGGCGGCGGGAGTTAAAGCTTCTGCCATGGGTAAGATCTTAGCCGAACATACTGGCGTCGAACTCGATCGAGTCGGTAGAGTGATGGTGGAATCGGATCTGAGCATCAAAGGCTATCCCCAGATTTTTGTGATTGGCGATTTAGCCAACTTTACCAAGCCTGATGGCAAGCCCCTCGCGGGAGTCGCCCCAGTCGCCATCCAAGAAGGTAAATACGTAGCCGATTTAATTGTCAAGCGGCTATCGAATGAGAGTTTGCCCCCGTTTGAATATTACGATGCGGGCAGTCTATCGGTGATTGGCCGACATTCGGCAGTAGCTGATTTTGGCAAAGTCAAAATGTCGGGCTTCTTTGCTTGGTTGATTTGGGTCTTCGTCCATATTTATTATCTAATTGAATTCGATAGTAAATTGGTGGTCTTCATTCAATGGACGTGGAGCTATTTCACGCGCAAACGGGGTGCCAGATTAATTACTGGCGACGAATCGCTAGGACAAATCGGCGTTGACGAGCGAGGCGATTTTTTCGTAGCATCTAAGTTAGATGCCAAAGTCAAAGCCTAAAATGGCAGTTTTGATGGATCTGTAGGGGCGGGTTTATGCTAGGTAACATCGATAGTACCGATTGATATCGTTGGCGAAGCCTACCGTAGGTACACAAACCCGCCCTCCCCACGAGAGGATCTCAAATTGAGAAATATTTGATTTTAGAGAATATCTGTGCTATAGTAAGAAACATTGCCTGCGGATATGGCGGAATTGGTAGACGCGCCAGATTTAGGGTCTGGTTTCGCAAGAAGTGAAGGTTCGATTCCTTTTATCCGCATCTTAACTAATCGCTGCTCTTAAATTGAAGGGTAGCGATTATTTTTTATAGGGGTTACGATCGCGACTGTAGTAAAGTTTACTGATGTCGGTAGCGTGTGAATCTTTAGTCAATGAAGACGATCGGTAAATTCTTGCAATCTTTAATTAGTCCTGCTCCCATTGCTCCAGAAATCATTCGAGCCAAAGCCTACGAAATGTGGAAAGCACAGGGCGGGGGCGATATTAACCCCGACGCCAATTGGCAAGCTGCGCTCGAACAACTGCAATCGGCGGAAAAACTCAGTCGTCGGAGCTTTTTTCTGGAACTAATTCGACTGATTATTGCGAGCTTGAGTACGGGGGCAACTATCTTCGGTGGCTCGATTTTATTCTTGAACTTTTCGCAAGGTGAAAATCGACTGATTACCGAACGCTTTACTCGATCGATCGAGCAATTAGGCAATAAAGAAGAAACGATTAGAATTGGCGGTATTTATGCCTTAGAAAGGATTGCTAAAGATTCCCCAAGAGATGGCTGGACGATTATGGAAGTATTATCTTCATTCGTGCGGGGAAAACAAAATATTAAAGGACAAGATCCAGCGCAACTATTCGCAATTCAGACAGATGCACAAGCTGCATTAACTGCGATCGCTCGTCGTAAAATCGATCTAGAAAACGAGCGACAGTATCTGGATTTGAGTTTTACCAATCTCCGCGAAGCCAATCTCGTTGCAGCGCAGCTCGATCGAGTTAAACTCAATAACGCTAGTTTAATTAAAGCAGATTTACGTCAAGCCAATCTCAATTTTGCAAATCTCAGTCATGCCAATCTTCACGATGCCAATCTCACTCAAACTCGACTCGATCGATCGAATTTAATTCAAGCCAACTTGAGTAATACCAATCTTAGTGCGGCTAATCTTAACGAAGCCAATCTCAATAAAGCCGATCTTAGCGATGCAATTCTCGATGGCGCGATCCTCACCAACACTAGCCTGGGTAATACCAACCTCAGCGGCGCAATCCTCATCGGAGCCAATCTGCGCGGAGCAACTTTAAGCAAAGCAAATCTCACCAAAGCCGATCTCAGCGGAGCTGATTTGGCTGGCGTCAATCTCGAAGGTGCAAATCTCAATAAAGCCGATTTTCGCAAGACAAAAAACTTAGAGATAGTTCAAATCAAACAAGCTCTAAATTGGGAATTAGGCATCTACGATCCAGCGATCGATCTATTATTAAAAGCAGAACCACCACTCAAACCAGAGGGTAGGGGCAATTCGTGAATTGCCCCTACCCTCTAGTTCTCAATTAAAATTATAGTATTTTGAATAAAGAATACGAGTTTACATCGTAGCCCGAACGCCCAGTTATCAATTATCAATTATCAATTATCAATTAAAAATCATGTCCGATCGATCTATTGGTTTAAGCGATACTCTCCATCAATATCTATTAGCTAATTCTGTCCGCGAACCCGAAATCTTAGCCCAGCTCCGCGCAGAAACAGATCGGCATCCATTGTCAAATATGCAAATCTCGCCCGAGCAAGGGCAATTGATGGGATTATTAGTGCAATTACTCGGTGCTAAAAAGTGCTTAGAAATTGGCGTATTCACAGGTTATAGTTCGCTCTCTGTAGCTCTGAATCTGCCAGATGAAGGTCGAATTATTGCCTGTGATGTCAGCGATGAATTTACCGCGATCGCGCGTAAATATTGGCAAGCCGCAGGCGTAAGCGATAAAATTGACTTACAGATCGCACCAGCTTTAGACACACTCGATCGATTAATAGCAAATGGCGAAGCAGGTACTTTCGATTTTGCCTTTATCGATGCCGATAAAAATAATTATTCAGCTTATTACGATCGCTGTTTTGAATTAATACGTCAGGGCGGATTAATTTTAGTTGATAATGTTTTGTGGTATGGCAGAGTTGTCGATCCTGCCATGAATGATGATAAGCGCACTCGATCGATTAAGCAAATTAATGAGCAAATTTACCACGACGAGCGCGTCCAAATTAGTTTAATTCCGATCGGTGACGGATTGACAATCGCGCGGAAAAAATAACAACTTATCCCTCTTTAGCTAACATTAAGACTGCTTTGGGGCTTTCCACCGTCGGATTCGGAGTCGCTCTGGTACCCCGATCCCCTTTCCCTGTCTTGACGCGCTCAACCAGGAGCGGCGCATCGAAGTAGACTACTAGAGATTTAATTAGGTTCTATAAAGATCCATTCGATCGATCCGAGCGTATAAGTATGCAGATCGAATCGAGAGAGCCTTTAGCGTCAATGAATCAAAATTCTGAGGGTATTTATCTAACCTCATTTCAACGGCAACTGTTACGAGAGCATATCGCTACAGAGTTACCCGCTGCTTATCGACAACGGGTGGAAATTGTGTTGCTGACAGATGAAGGCAAGACTCAAGCCGAAATCTGTCGGAGCTTGGGATGTTCGGCGGCTACTGCCAGTCGGTGGATGCAGCTTACTAAAGCTGGCTTGGCGCATCAGTATCTCGATTGTCCGGTGGGACGACCGAAACTAATTACGGACGAATATATCGAACTACTGCGGGAATTACTGGGGCGAAGTCCCAGAGATTATGGTTATCCGTTCAAAACTTGGACGGTGAGTTGGTTGGGCAAACATATCGCCAAGGAGAAGGGCATAGCAGTCAGCCACAGCCATCTCAAGCGGGTGATGCGGGAATTGGGATTATCAACGAGATCGCAGCTTAATCGGCCAGATAAGCAGTCTAGCGCGAATATTTCGATCGCCGATCTATCAGATCGCACCCTTCCCGCCGCCGAAGAGTTGTCCGAACTCAATTTATTTCATATCCAGCTAAATTCTAAGATTTATGGCGCAGCAGTCTCTGTCTCAACTTATTTCGCCGCAGCAACTCAACGAGATTTTTTATGCTTCGATCGCGCCGCAGGATTATCAATATTGCCTTAAAAATGCCCAGTTAATTAATCCTGATTTGGGAAAATTGTGGACGGTTCAAGATATCGCCGCTGGACTATACATCATCATAACTGGAAAAGTGCGGTTATTAAACGATGATGACGAACCGATCGAGAGTTTGGGAGTGGGCGACTATTTTGGGGAATATACTTTTTTCCCAGAGCAAGATCTGACTGCTTATACCGCTAGAGCGGGAATCGATGTGCGGATCTGTTTTTTACCACTGGAAGTACTTAACTCGCTCATTGACAAATATCCGACGATCTTCGATCGATTGTGGGAATCGGTGCGATCGCGTTGTGTAGAGACAAGTTCGGAGATCGTACATCGATCTCCGCCACCAGCGGAAGTCAATTTGCTGCCATTTGCATTGCCCAGCGATGACGATCGATCTAAGCGCAAGATTAGTAAGGCTTATTTCCCCAATCCCACACAGCGAGCAGGACATCTGTGGCAACGATTCACCCGGCGTTATCCTTATTACGCCCAACAGAGTGCTTCCGATT
Source organism: Chamaesiphon polymorphus CCALA 037 (assembly GCF_003003845.1). Taxonomy (GTDB): domain Bacteria; phylum Cyanobacteriota; class Cyanobacteriia; order Cyanobacteriales; family Chamaesiphonaceae; genus Chamaesiphon; species Chamaesiphon polymorphus. Next base: position 9,856 of record NZ_PVWO01000144.1, read on the forward strand.
GCGGTGCGGCTTGTTTGGTAATGGTGGCGCGGTATTGGGGGAAAAAGTTCAGCGTCAATCGATTGCGAGATCTAGCAAAAGTCGATCGCAATGGCTCGTCGATTAAGGGGCTATCGGCGGCGGCGGAAAGTGTCGGGTTTACCACTCGCCCAGTGAAAATTAGTCTCGATCGATTGGCTCATCAGCAGTTACCCGCGATCGTGCATTGGGAAGGGAAGCATTATATTGTCGTTTATGCCATTACTAATCGCCAAGTAATCGTAGCAGATCCGGCGATCGGTCAACGCACGCTCAGTCATCAAGAATTTATTCAAGGTTGGGCGGGTTATGCCCTAATTTTAGAGCCATCTGCTTTACTTAAAGATGCCCAAGAAAGTACCACAGCATTTTGGCAATTTTTTGAATTACTCAAACCCCATCGAGTGGTGGTGTTTGAGATTTTTATTGCTTCTTTATTCATCCAGATTTTTGGACTGATTACGCCATTATTTACGCAAGTAATTCTCGATCGAGTAGTAGTCCAAAAATCCGAATTAACGCTCGTTACCGTTAGTATCGGACTATTTATCTTCAGTATGTTTCGCGTGGCAATGATGGGGCTGCGCCAGTATTTGCTCGATCATACATCTAACAAAATTGGGCTAGCCTTAATCGTTGCTTTCATTCGCCATACGATGCGCTTACCCTTGAGCTTCTTCGAGTCGCGATATGTGGGCGATATTATGTCTCGCATTCAGGAGAATCAAAAGATTCAGCGGTTCTTATCTGGTGAAGCTACGACGATTTTACTAGATCTGCTGACTGTCTTTATCTATCTAGGTTTGATGTTTTGGTATAGCTGGCAGATGGCATTAATTTCGATGCTGATTATCCCGCCATTCTTCTTACTGGCAATTATTTCCACGCCATTTTTACAGCGGATTTCACGAGAGATTTTTAATGCTTATGCTGAAGAAAATAGTTACCTGATTCAAGCTTTGACGGGAATTAAAACAGTTAAAGCTACTGCCGTCGAACAAAATGTCCGCTGGAGTTGGGAAGAGTTATTTCATAAAGCGATTAAAACTAATTTTGGTGGAGAAATAATTGGCAATCGACTTCAGATTTTCAGTAATGCGATCGATGGCGCGATTACGAGTGGAATGTTGTGTTTTGGAGCATATCAGGTAATTCAAGGACAACTGACGATCGGGCAATTAGTGGCATTTAATATGCTGTTGGGTAATATCATTCAACCTTTTCAAAGGTTGACTGTCCTGTGGAATCAACTCCAGGAGGTAATCATTGCGGTAGAGCGAATTAATGATGTCTTAGATGCCGAGCCGGAGGAAGATTTGCAACTGCAAATGCGACAATCGTTGCCCCCGATTCAAGGTCATATTCGGTTTGAAAATGTTACCTTTCGCTATCATCCTGAAGGCGATGAAAATATTTTAGAAAATCTCTCATTTGAAATAAAACCAGGGCAAATGGTCGCTCTAGTCGGGCGAAGTGGTTCTGGAAAAACAACGATTTCTAAGCTGGCTTTGGGGCTATATCCGGCTACAGATGGGCGAATTTTAGTCGATGGTTACGACATCGCAAATTTATCATTGCGTTCGCTCCGCCAACAGGCGGGAGTGGTCGATCAAGATACGTTTATGTTTGGCGGTACGATTCGAGAAAATATCAGCTTGAGCAAGCCTGGAGCTAGTTTAGATGAAGTCATTGAAGTAGCAGAATTAGCGGGTGCGGATGAATTTATCGATAAATTACCGATGGGTTATGAAACCCAAATTGGTGAGGGTGGTGGCTCTCTATCTGGCGGGCAGCGACAACGATTGGCGATCGCGCGAGCATTAATGGGCAATCCGCCGTTATTAATTATGGATGAAGCAACATCCCATCTCGATCCAGAATCAGAGCGAATCATTCAACAGAATTTGAATACGATTCTTAATGGTCGGACGACGTTAGTTATCGCCCATCGGCTTTCAACAATTCGCTCTGCGGATCTGATTTTAGTGCTCGATCGAGGTATTTTGATCGAGCAGGGTACGCACGATGAATTGATTGCAAAACGGGGGCATTATTACTATTTCAATCAACAACAGTTGGAGCCAGCGGGGGTTAGTTGATGAGAT
>NZ_PVWO01000649.1 GCF_003003845.1 Chamaesiphon polymorphus CCALA 037
GAGATGTGTATAAGAGACAGGCGTCAGCAGGGTGGCGAGGGTTAAGCCAGAGAAGACGACAATCCCTAGAGGTTGCAAAAATTCTGAGCCTTCGCCGATCCCCAGCGCGAGGGGGAATAGTCCCAAGACGGTGGTGACGGTGGTCATTAAAATCGGGCGCAGGCGTTGGGGGGCGGCTTTGAGGATAGCACTATGTCGATCGAGTCCTTCTTCTTCGCGGATTTGGTTGGCTGTTTCAACCATGATAATGGCGTTGTTGACGACGATTCCGACGAGTAGCACGGCACCGACGACAACGGTAATCCCGATCGCGGTTTGGGTAATATATAAGCCAAACAGACCGCCGACTAGTGCGAGGGGGATGGTTAAAATAATTACCAGCGGATCGATAATTGAGTTGTACTGTACCGCCATGACGACGAAGACTAAAAAGGCTGCTAATCCGCCTAGCGATACTAGTGCGCTTTGGAGTTCTTGGTTGGTTTGTCCGGCGTAGCTGGGAAGTACAGTCACGCCGTCGGGTAAATCGAGGCTAGAGACGACCTGCTGGACTTCGGCTAATGCTGCGCCCAGACTTGCGCCCTTATTCAGGTTACCCGCGATGATAAAAACGGGGCGTTGGTTGATGCGCTGGATTTCACCAGGAGCCTGTCCTTCAGTAATTGTGGCTACATCGCTCAATCGGACTAGAGAATTGTTGTTGACAAATAGGGGGATTTGTGCAAGCTGGGAAGGTTGTTTGAGCAGGGATTGGTTTAACTGCACGCGGACGTCTACCAGTCGCTCGTTGCGCTGCAACTGGGTGGGGACAGAACCTTCGATCGCGGTTTGGATGGTGTTGCCGATCGCTTGAGTGGTTAGACCCAGGGCATTGGCGCGCTCCCAATTGGGGCGAATTTGGACTTCTGGCTGGCGATCGTCGGCATCGGGACGGAAAGCAGATAATTTGACTCGATCGTCTAGAGCGGCTAATACCTGCCTTCCTGCGCGGGTGAGGACTTCGGCATCTTGCCCCTGAAGGACGACATCTACTTCGGCACCTCGCACGGGGGAATTGTTTAAGATTAAGCCGCGCACGGAACCTGCGGTCACTCGGACGCGAATTCCGGCGAGGTTGAGCCGATTGAGTTCGCGGGTGGTGCGCTCGGTGAATTCCTGGATATCGCTACCAGGTTTGAGGGTGACGCTGCCAGAACTGCGGGAGGGGTTGGAGGAGATGCTGCTACCAAATAGCGCACCGCCTGCGGTGGTGAAGACATATTGAGTTTCTGGCTGCTTGAGCAGCACATCGTCAACGGCAGCCATGACGCGGCGGTTGGTAGCTAGCGAGGTACCGGAGGGAAATTGGACGTTGACATTGGCTTGTCCGGTACTGATGCGGGGGAGGATTTCTTGGGGAATTTGGCCTGCCATCAGGATGCCACTACCGCCTAAGAAGATAAATGCAACTATGACGACGATCGCCGGACGCCGGATGACTTTAGCGAGAATATTACCATAGGTGCGGGTGCCACCTTCGAGCCGTTGGTTGAATGCGCGTAGTATCCACAGCCGATTTAAGCCGCTGGTACGTTCGATCGAGAATAGCCGCGCTGACAACATGGGGACGACAGTCAGGGCGACAATTAGAGAAGCAGCTACTGCGAAGCAGATCGTCAGAATTAGTTCGTTAAATAGTAAGGAAATAAAGCCACCGACGAGTACGAACGGCAGTACAGAGACGAGGTTGGCAGCAGTTGAGGCGACTAGAGAAGATTCGACTTCTTGACTGCTTTCTTCGACAGCCGCGATCGCTTCACGGGCATAATCGCTATTATCTCCATTTTTTTCTCGATCGAGTTTGAGGGTTTCGATTCGTTTGCTGACATTTTCGAGAATTACGACTGAAGTATCGATCGCTTGGCCGACACTGATTGCCAATCCCCCCAAACTAAAAATATTCAGCGAAAACCCGCTCAACTTCATGACGATCGCGGCTGCTAGCGTACATAGAGGAATGGTGAGGGCGATAATAAATGTTTGCCGCAGCGAGCCTAAAAAGATAAATACCGAAATCGCTGCCAGGAGCGCGCCAGATAGTCCAGAGGTAATCACATCTGCCAGGGAGTTGCGGATGAATACAGATTCGTCCAACGTGGGCGTAATGACCATATCGGCGGGAATGGTACCCGATTTTCGCAACTGCTCGATCTTGGCTTTGACAGCCTCGACGACCGAGACAGTATTGGCATCGGACTGTTTCTGGACGCTGATTTTGACTGCTTTTTGACGGTTGAGATTGACGAGTACTCGCTCCTCTTCGGTGCCATCGGTGACTGTGGCAAAATCCCGCAGATATACTTGTTGTGTCGGGGTGGTTGGGACGGTTGGGGCGGTGGTAGTTGTCGTAGGGGTAGTGTTACTAGCAGCCGCTTGTCCGGCTGTCGCAAAAGCGAGATCGCGAATCTCGCTGGCATTCTGAAAGCGTCCGACGGCGCGGGTGAGGGGTTCGGAGCTATCGCCGCGAATGCGTCCGCCAGAGACGTCTTGGTTGCGTTGGGTGAGTTGTTCGAGAACTGTGGGGAGACTAATTCCTAGTGATTGGAGGCGATTGAGGTCGATATCGACGCGGACTTCTTCTTGAACGCCGCCAGAGACATCGGCGGAGG
>NZ_PVWO01000145.1 GCF_003003845.1 Chamaesiphon polymorphus CCALA 037
CTTCCTGTGGTGCTGGCGATCGATCGCTAATGCAATCTCTTCTAGGATACAAGGGGTAATTCATGAATTACCCCTACTTTTTTATCGATAAATATCTACACGCCCAGAGATCCGCGCGTTACGCCGAGTTGACTGCTTAGTTGCAGGTTTTTCCACAGCTCGGTACCGCTAATTTGACCGCCTAATAATTGTTGATAATAACCGATTGTTTCACTGACAGTTGCAGACGATTCATTGACAAACTCCAACCGGAAATTGTAGACGCCTAATTCTACCAAGCGGTGGATATATTCCGCCCCCGTTTGAGCCACACCGTTGAATACCGTATTCCGACAACCTGCGTCGGCTTGGAGGATATGCTCCGTCCCGACTCGATCGCGTAATTTGACTTGATGCTCGTCGCAAGGACGACCGCAATTGGTATAATCGGTACCCTCAGATAAAAAGGTGCAGAAAACGCAGTGCTCCATGTGGAACATCGGCATGTGTTGGTGAATCGTCACCTCAAACCAATCGCGCGGACAACTGCGGATCAGAGCGGTTAATTGGTCGATATTCAGGTCGTAGGAGGCCGTGAGACGATCGAAAGTGTAGTTTTGATAAAAATAGTCAGCCGTCAGCGGATTGGCCACATTCAGGGCAAAATCGCCCACACACCGCTCGGTTTTAAAAAACTCCAGATGGTCGTAGTTTCTGATTAAATAACCATCAGCATCGCTCGATCGCACTTGTTCTAATATCCAATTTTCCCCTGGTTTAGTAATTCGCGGCGGTGCGACAAATATTTGGGGCGGATTGCTTTTAAATTTGGCAGCGCGAACTAATTGGACGGCTTCGCGATATTTGCGCGGATCTTCGAGTTCGCAATAAATAGTAGCAATTCCCGATTCGATCGCGGCGGGAATTTGGTCTAATTTACGAACTAGAATAATTAGTTGCGGTGGATTGAGTACGGCTCGATCGACTTGGGGTAATAAGTCTGTTAATTTATTAGTCGGCGAGAGTTGCCAAGATTTCGGTTGACTGCGGACGTCGGTTAATTTAGTTACTAATTCGCGGCGGATTTGATTGAGCGCGCTGACGGGTAACATCAGATCGCCAACCAGATGATTGGTTAGATTTCCCAACCGGAATGGGGTATTACCCAGGCGTCCTAATTGAGAGCTGAGTTTATCCGTCGTCAGCGGTTGGTTTTGGGCGGCAACTAACGATATTTCCGATTCTACCTGCACCACATGACCCATTTCGTCGCGAGCGATCGCAATTAATTTTTGGTTAACTTCGCCATGAATTTCTAAATCGATCGGGCGTTGAAATTTAGGCACATCGCCAGCATAAGTTTGACGGACTTGTTTATCCAATTCTGGATCGCTAGTTTTCCAGACTTTATCGCCGATATATACCTGTCGAAAATTCACCGCACCGCGTCCGAAACTCAGCATCACTTCCGACTGACGCTCGTTTTTAAATACCTCATAAACGCGTCCGCCTTCCTCGCGATCTTCGGGATGTCCGCAATCGAAGACAATCCCGTCACCAGCTTTAATCGGCGCGATTGGATCGATCGTAATTGCTTCGCGATCGGGATAAACTCTAATCACCTCGCCCAAATATACACCCCGCTTTTTACCAAACCGAGCGTGTACCAAAGCTTGATTATTAATCCCTTCAAACCAACCCGTATATAACCCCCGCGAAAAAGCCATTTCCAAGTTATATAAGTCTCGATCGGGTTCGGCAGAAATCCCCAAATCTTCGACGATACGATCTAAAGCCGATCGATAAACTTTCGTCACGCTTGCCACATATTCAGGCGTCTTCAGTCGCCCTTCAATTTTGAGACAACTAACCCCACTTTTAATAATTTCTGGCAATACATTCAATCCCGCCAAATCTTGAGGACTGAGTAGATACTTTTTATCGCCCAAATGATAAGATTCACCATCGACAATCAGATCGTAAGGCATCCGACAAGCTTGAGCGCATTCGCCCCGATTTGCCGATCGACCGCCTAAAGATTCACTCGTCAAACATTGCCCCGAATACGCGACACATAACGCCCCATGCACGAATACTTCCAGGGGAATAGAGATCTCGCGATCGCCTAATTGTGCCTGAATTTTATCGATTTCCTTCAGCGAACATTCCCGCGCCAAAACGACTAAATTACACCCCAATTCATGAGCAAATTCTACCCCCGCCGCACTCGTCACCGTCATCTGAGTTGAAGCATGAATCGGGAAATCTGGCGATAAATGTCGGATTAATTTACACAGTCCGATGTCTTGCACGATCGCCGCATCTACTCCCGCTAAAATAATGCTACGGAGATACTGCTCCGCTGCTGGCAACTCCTGCGGAAACACCAACGTATTCATCGTGACATAGCCCTTCACCCCGCGCTGGTGCAACCACTTCATCAATTCGGGCAAATCGCCCTCAGTAAAATTCTCCGCCCGCATTCTGGCGTTAAACCGCTCCAACCCAAAATAAATGGCATCCGCACCATTTTCGATCGCGGCTTTGGCACATTCCCAATTTCCCGCAGGCGCGAGTAGTAGCGGGCGATGGGTACGGGTAACAGTGGGAGTGGGTGTCGGCATTTTTAGGGAATAAATCTATGCCCTCGTATTCTAGCTCGACTTTTCGATCGATCGAACCTGTCAAGTCAACTATCGCAACCCCCATCACCACCACCGAAATCACCACAGTTAGCTATTCTAATCCTTCTTGTCCGTCCATCAAAGCATTCAGTGTCTTACGCGCTTTTACTTGTGCTTGTAGAGCAGAGTTTCCAGGATTTTCGCGAACTCGATTCTCATCATCAGGAAGCTTCACGTTTCCCGCATTTAGGATAAGCAATTCTCTAATTAGTGGATTGTCATATTTTGCCTCATGAATCGCCCAAGCTGCATCATATCTTACCCATGCTTCTGGATCGTTTAGCTTATTTGTAAGACCTTCTTTAAGCCCCTGGACATCAAATGTTTGCGCTCGGCGACATGCATTTATAGCAATGCGTCTGACGTGCATATTCTCATGCTCGAAAAGCTCCTGAACTAGGCGAGAAATAACATTGTGTAGATCTGGAAGCTCGGCAAATGCTACTGAAAGGCGAATTTCTTCAATCGGCATGACTGGGAAGCTATTGCCAAGCTCGATAGATTTTGCAACTAATCGATCGAATTGAGAATGCATTGTTGAATAGTGAGTTGTAACTTTTAGATCGACTAATTTGAAACCATATTTACTTTATCCGTCCACGAAATCGACGAACGTGGCGGGAGCCAACGCGAACGAGCCAAATTTGAGCATCTGGGTGACGAGATTCAAGGCGATTGCAAGCAACTATTTCACTCGGATCGATCTCGAAGGCTCGGGTTTCGATATCAATCGCGACAATTTTACCGCGATTGCCTTCTTCAACTTGAGAACGCACCTGCGATTCATAGATCTCATCGCCACGGCGGGCAAATTCTTCCTTGCTATAGCGGGGTTGTCGTACTGTCATCAGATCGACCTTATCGAACTTTACATTTTTATTTTAGCTCGATCGACACTATCATTCGGCGATCGGGTTCGCGATCGTGAGTGCTGACAATTTTGCCAGCTTAGTCATAGTTGTCATACTGCATTCAAATTGGGATAATATAACCCACAACATAACATTCAATAAAACTGCGAATGGATGCTCTGACAGAAAAATTGGATATCAAATTACTACAGTGGAAGCCAGAAGTAGCCGATCGAGTGCGGCAAAGTATCTTGGAAATTATCGAACTGGCCGATCGAGATGTCCTAGATATTTTACCTTCACGAGCTGTCGAACAAGATGTACTAGAATCGATCGATGAACCCACAACCCGGTGAAGTTTGGCTGGCGGATCTTGGTTTGGCAGCAAAGACTCGCCCTGTCATTATCGTCTCTCGCTACGATCCAGACCCGCCCAGAGTTTTAGTTATCTATGTCCCGCTGACAACTCAGTATCGGGAGAGTTTATATGAAGTTGTTCTACCAAAACTCCGGTTTCTCGATCGAGACTCGATTGCCAACGTTCAAGGTATCGGTTCGATTCCAACGGTAAGATTAGAAAGAATGCTAGGCAAAGTACCCGATCGGACAATGCTTAAAATTAAGCAAGCTATAGTGTTTGCATTAGATTTGAACCTAGAAATCCAAGAAGAAACAGAAAATTAGCTGCAAGGCGATTTCTATGTCCCTAACCAAATTTCTTCGTTCTCACTAGCTACTTGACGTGCTTCGGCAATAGCGACTTGGTATTCGCCCCAGTTGGGATCGTCTTGGTATTTTCCAGCAATCGCCAGCCAGGGATTTTTTACTGATGCCAATGGCAAGTCTAAGTAGGCGATTTCACCATCGGCTAGCTGTGCTTTGACTTGTCGATTGCGCTGGGCGCAGGCTTCGCCAACGAGTTTCGATAGAGCATCTTCGCGACTATTGCCTTCAACTGAAAAGCCTTCCCAGGCTAATAATTTGGCAATCCAGAGCCGATCTGCGCGTTGTGTGACTAAGACAGGTGTGGGGGATGAAGTTCTATCGGTGGAAATAGAGGATGGGGCGACTGTCATGGCAGGTCATCAATGTTGGGATTACTCGTTGGCGAAGCCTCTCTGATAAGAGAATCGTAGCTCAATATTGCCAGACGAGTTTAAACCTTCATTAGTCAATACCAATTACTGACTATTTTCATCTGTACTCCGATCGATCTCAATCCCTGCAATACTTTTTCCTTCATGATGTTTGAGCGCAGCATACTTACTCAAACCCACCCGTTGAGCGCGATAAATTCCGGCATGTCCCGAACATAAATAACTGCAAATACAAGCGATCGCGGCATAAATGCCCACATTAGCACCAAATAAGTCGATCGCCATTAATGTCGAGGCTAATGGTGTATTGGCGGCTCCTGCAAAGACGCCGACAAATCCCATTCCAGCGAGTAAGGGTGCGGGTAAGTTCGTCAGTGGTGCGAGTGCGTTGCCCAAGGTTGCACCGATATAGAATAGGGGCGTGACTTCTCCGCCTTTAAATCCCGAACCCAAACTGAGGGCAGTAAAACCAATTTTGGCAGCAAAATCCCAGGGTGGGAGTTGAGTATTAAATGCACTAACGATCGTCGGAATTCCTAAGCCAATATATTTAGTCGTACCGAGAATCTGAATCGCGATCGCGATGATAATACCACCGATAAAGGGACGTAAAGGCGGATAGCTAATTTTGGCTTTGAAGTAAGCACTAATTCGATGGGTGAGCGTCGCAAATACCATCGCGGTGAGTCCAAAGATTGTACCAGCGATAATGGTGGAAATCAGCCCCCAGATGGTCAATTCGGGGACGTTCGGGATTTGATAAACTGTATGTTGCCTTCCCCATGCTAGCGTGACTCGATCGCCGATAATAGCCGCGATCGCACATGGAAATAAGCCGTCGTAGCGAAAGTGCCCAAACGCGAGTACTTCTAACCCAAATACCATGCCAGCCAAAGGTGTTCCAAAAACGGAAGCCACGCCACCGCTAATGCCTGCCATCAGTATAATTCGGCGATCTGCACCGTGGAGGCGAAATACTTGCATCGAGCTATCCGCCAGTGACGCACCCATTTGTACCGCCGTGCCTTCTCGCCCTACCGATGCCCCAAGCAGATGCGCGATCGTCGTGCCTAATAATACCAAAGGTGCCATCCGCAACGGAACTATCGATCGCGGATCGTGAATTTCTTCGAGCAACAGGTTATTTCCGGCTTCGACACTGCTACCCAAATAATGATAAATCAGCCCGCTCGACAATCCGCCCAAGGGCAGTAAAAACAAGATCCAACGATGGGATTCCCGCCATTGAGTCGCCCAATCTAAGGCCGCTAGGAGGGCTGCTGAGGATGTTCCTGTGAGTATGCCAATTGTACAACCGATCGCCAGCCATTTGAGCAGATACGGGACGGCTTGAACTGGTTCGAGTCGCAGCCACTTATTCATGTATTTTGCCGATATGGAAACCGCTCTGGCGAATGAGATAATTCTATGGATGAGTCTAGCTTGCCTGAGTAATCGATCGAAATCCCAAGTATAAACGATCGCTAGTTAGTGTCGATCGGGAATAATTAACAGTACAACGCGGTAACATAGAGATCGATTCTGCTTGTGACGAACATTATTACAATAGTAGGATTACCATAGCGAGCATTGGTCTCAAACTTAAATTGCTAATAGTAGAAAAAACACGCGATCGAAATCTTATCTAGATCGCATTCAGTTGAGGAGCGATAACTTAAAATGCAATCACGCGCAGTCCGAGAAGGTTCAGTTGGATTGATGCTCATAGCTGGATTGGGAGTCTTTGGTGCTATTTTCTTATGGCTGAGAGGCTTAACACCTGGGAGTCAGACTTATAACATTATCGCGCAATTCGATCGGGCACCAGGAATGCAGCCTGGAGCCGTAGTCAGATTTCGCGGCATTCGGGTGGGGAAAGTGAGTAAAATCGAACCTGGGGTAAATGGGGTTGACGTAGTAATGCAAATGGACAACCCAGATCTGCTCGTACCGAAAGATGTGGCGGTGGAAGTCAGTCAAACTGGCTTGATTGGCGAACCAGTTGTCGAAATCACCCCTCGCAATCGGGTAGCAATTAATGCGGCTAATATTGCCAAAGCACTAGATAGTAAATGCGATCGCAATCTGATTCTTTGTAATAATTCTAAAGTCAATGGTCAAATCGGCGCGAGTTTTAATGAATTGATCCAAAAGGCTACGAAATTAGTCGATATCTATAATAATCCCGAAGTAGTCAGAAACCTCAATAATACTCTCATCAAAACCGGGAACGCCGCCGAAGACTTCTCTCGATTGAGTAAAAATCTCAGTAAAGTTAGTAATGATTTTTCGAGTTTACCTAAATCTGTCGAAAGTGGATTGAAGAACTTGTCCGCGAAGGCTGATACTTTGACTGTATCGATCGATCGGACGACTACTAAATTTGGCCAAACTGCCGACAAGTTTAATGTCACTGCTGGTGAATTGACTGCAACTGCTGCTGAATATAAAAAATTAGCCACATCTGTTAATAGTTTAGTTGCTGAAAATCGCAAAACTTTCGCAACGACTCTTAATAACTTCGACACACTGAGTGTAGATTTACGCAAAACAGTTAACGCTGTCAATCCATCGATCGTCAAGCTCAATAGTGCGGTAGCAAAAATAAATACAGATAAGTTAGCTAGAGATCTAGAAGGTGTCTTGAGTAACGCCAATCAAACATCGCTCAACCTCAAAAATATTACAGCTAATCTCAACGATCCGAAGACAATAGTAACACTACAGCAAACATTAGATTCGGCTCGATCGACATTTCAAAATACTCAAAAAATCACGGCAGATCTCGACGAGCTGACTGGCTCACCAGAATTTAGATCCAATCTTCGCAATTTAGTCAATGGCTTGGGTAAATTAGTTTCTTCTACCGAACAATTAGAACAACAGGCTAAATTAGCGCAAACGATCGAACCATTAGGTAAATCGCTCGATCTACTGAGCAGTTTACCCGCGTCAAGTTCTGCAAATGTTACTACCGAACCAAATCTCGATCGATCGAATTCTCAACCGAAAAGCACTACCAAGCAACCATTACTCTATCCACAAGAGCCATTTAAAATCGATAGTCGTTGGCGCAATCCTTAAAAAGAGTTAATTAGTTGATAGTTGATAGTTGATAGTTGATAGCAAAGTTATTAAGGCGGAGATTTAAACTCAGTGTTCATAACAACCCGTCTAAATGCGGGGGCTTTAAACCATTCCTATTCGGTAAAAGGTAAAGGGTAAAGGGGTTTCGATTGCAGGTAAGGATTGATGTTTAAGTAGACTATTTTCCCAAATATAGTAGGAGAGATTCCATAACTTTAGGGAAATTGCCAAACACCTCAAAATTGATTCTAGAGGCAATTTATGAACCGACAAGACAAATCATCTGCAAAACCGACGGTTTGTATTATCAATTATCAATTATCAATTATCAATTAATTTAACTACCTTGCAATAACCAAATCCCACTATAAGTTATCCCCGAATCGTCAGGAGTAACTAATAGAAAATGTAAGCCATGTACGAGTCGTTTTCGTGCTTCGTAAAGTCTGGCGGCTTGACTGACTTCTGCATCATTAAATGTCACCATTACCCAGCGATCGGCTAAACCGACATCCAAAACTAATCCACCCGGATCGTCACCCAAATAATTGAGGCTCACAGGCTCTGTATCGGCAATCCACCGCGCCAATCGCATCGATTGTCTGCCTCCATAGATGATGACGCCAGGGATGGCTACATTGGCTCCTAGCCCCCAATGCGGTGGTAATAAATAGTCTGGCATCGAGACGATCGGAATCGGTCGATCGGCAAAATCTGCTACCAATTGTCCGGCGGTAAGCGTCACAAATTGCCACTTTTCTCCCATTAAATAATCGGGAATCGGTTGTGGTGGTGGTGACTCGATCGCGAGTGGTTGATAATTAGGGTTGCGATAATCTTGGGCTTGTTGTTGCAATAATTTTTTTAACGCGATCGTGCGGCGAGTTGCGACAACTTCAATTCCTAATTTTTGAGCGGCAGTTTGAATCAATCCCAAACTTTGCGGGCGAAAAACTTGAATCGTTCCGGGTAATTTATCTGTTAATGCTAACTTTATTTGCTGGGCAATCCACTCAGCATTTACCTGTTTCTGCGGACAAATAGCCGTATGAAACCACCCGCCATCCGCAGCGCAGATGACTAATTCCCATAGGGTTTCACCGCGATCGTTTTGTTGGGGACGACTGGAGATATCTGCTTGCCACAGCATAATTGTAATAATTTATAGTTAACGGCTATTCTGCCACTAATAAAAATGTTATGCGATCTCCCGCAATAAAGATACGATCGCCCTTGGTTGTGTATTGTCGATCGATCGATTCAAAGGCTCGATCGACACTATCGATCTCGATCGCAGCAATACGATCGACTTGTTGTAGCATAATACCTCTGCTGGAAGGTATAATCTCGATCGTGGAGCGTATTGTAGGTAATCGGAAATCGTCTTAGCCTGTTATCGAAGCTCAAAAGCCGCAGTCAGCAAGATGTGCCGCTCTTGAAATTTATCCGGATTACAGACTTAATCTGGGAATATTAGTAAAGGGTTGTATCAGTCTGGGACTTCGTAGAAATATTTATACTGACATACTCATATATGGGATGAATTATATGCTCGGAAAAATTGTATTATTGGGTAGTGCGGTAGCGGCTTCATTGTTGCTTGCTAGTTCGGCACAGGCTGAGGGAAGATGTCCAGATGGCTACTACCCGACAGGTGGCGGCACTGCTGGTTGGTTAGGTTGTGCGCCGATGTCACCTATTCCCCGAGGCGACAACTCTAATTCAGAACCCGACGATCGCCCCAGGATATCAACGATGTATGCCAACAGTTATATTGCAGTTGCATGGCACCCTGAAGCGAGTGATGTGTGGGCGACATGGAATCATTGGACTAGAGAAAAATCTCAGCAAGCGGCGTTGACTGCCTGTACGCAAGTGATGGGATCGGGCTGTACGATCGCGGTGAGTGGCTGGAATGGGTCGGTGGCGATCGCCAGGGATAAACGTAATCTACTCTGGTATGGCTGGGGAAACAAGCCAGACAATGCTCGCACGAATTTGCTAACAGTCTGTAAGGACAAGAACGAAGACTGTAAAATCGCGCATGTATTTACTGCCGAACCGTTGCGTCATCCTGCTAATTTTACGCCAATGCAGAAAAAAATTCTAGAAACCAATCCAGCCTTTAACGTCTCTAAAAATTATTTTCCCGATCGATCGGTTCCGCGCATCAAACCCGTCGCTACCGCCAAACCAGATAAACCGAAGTGATAATATTTTCTGGTACAACAACTCAACAGAAGCACAGATTGAAAAGATGGCTGCCAATCATTGCCGCGCTCGGGGTGTGACTTGCCAGAAAATTGGCATTTTTGATGCCCGCAAACCTGGCACGATCGTCTACAGTATCGGTAATCGAGCAGACCCAAAGCGATGATTCGATCGATTTATCAAAACAATCCGACCTTAAAGCCGCCTATTTAACTTGCTCGATCGACGGTAAACTAAACATTGTTTAGCAGCTCTACAACCAGCATGGAAATTACCTGGCGATCGGTCAAAACCTACACTGATATTCTCTATCATAAAGCCGATGGTATTGCAAAAGTGACCATCAATCGTCCCGAAAAGCGCAATGCATTTCGACCGCAAACGGTATTTGAGATGTACGATGCTTTTTGCGATGCGCGAGAAGATACCAGCATTGGCGTGGTATTACTCACAGGTGCGGGGCCGCATACCGATGGTAAATATGCTTTTTGTTCTGGCGGCGATCAGTCGGTGCGCGGACATGGCGGTTATCAAGGCGCAGACGGGGTTCCGCGCTTGAATGTGCTAGATCTCCAACGCTTGATTCGATCGATGCCCAAGCCCGTAATTGCCCTAGTAGCGGGTTATGCGATCGGGGGCGGTCACGTTCTACATTTAATTTGCGATCTGACGATTGCTGCCGATAATGCGATCTTCGGCCAAACGGGGCCGAAAGTCGGGAGTTTCGATGGTGGTTTTGGCGCGAGTTATTTGGCACGGATTGTCGGCCAAAAGAAGGCGCGCGAAATCTGGTATCTCTGCCGTCAATACGACGCACAGGCAGCTTTGGATATGGGTTTGGTCAATACCGTGGTACCGATCGACAGGCTCGAAGCTGAAGGGATAGAATGGGCGCAGGAGATCTTAGCCAAAAGCCCGATCGCGATTCGCTGTCTCAAAGCTGCGCTTAATGCGGACTGCGATGGACAAGCTGGCTTACAGGAATTGGCTGGTAATGCAACGTTACTCTACTATATGACGGAGGAAGGTGCCGAGGGCAAGCAAGCCTTTCTAGAAAAGCGTCAGCCTAATTTTCGTCAATATCCTTGGTTGCCGTAGAAATTAAAAGCTCTACAGCTAATTATTTAGCTGGAATTTGTTCTCCCGATCGCATTCTTTGCAGCCTTAACTCTTGCTCGGCGACTTGCTTTTTAAGTAGTTCTAATTGGGTTTGAGTTGCTTGTCTTTGCGATTCTAATAACTGAGTTTCCGATTTCAATTTAGCCATCCGCGCATTGTGATCGTCGGTACGACCGGGTTGGTAGGTAATCCCTAAGTATAAGGTGATATTCCGACCGTCATAAGTATTGAGCGCGCCGCCAAAGTTTAGGCCGAAGTCATTCTCAGTATTGATTGGATTTTGAATTACGGGACTGAGGGGAATATTGGGATAAATAATACTTTGGCTGTTATTTCCGTTATTACTTCCGGTTGTTTGGCTATTATTATTTTGAGGATTTGTTTGTACGACGGTATTGCCACCTGAGTTATCACCGATCGTCGAAGTTTGATTGGCAGGACTACTTGTCTGTGCGTGAGAGCCACTAGCACTGACAACTAATCCTGAAACAACTAATACCGCAGTAGATAAATATTTTTTTAGCATAATATGTCCTGTAACAATTGAGAAATCGCCAACACCCAATCTTAACTCACTGTCAAATCTCAGGGCAATCGCATAACAACTGAGTATGTTACTAATTACAGCTTGCAAGTGTCAGTACTTTTACATACTGTTTTCTCGACTTAACACAAAAACCAGGATCGAGACAATTCATGAATTGCTTCGATCCTGGCTATTGGAGATGTAGACTATTTACCACCAGGAACGATCGCTCGGCTAGCTCTAGTACTAGACGGCGCAAGTTAGGTTACTATTTCAGACTCCCTGTCTTGTCTTGACGCACACAAACGGGAGGGAACCTCCCGTTCGATGCGTCGCTGTCTCGCTAAACCGTCG
>NZ_PVWO01000650.1 GCF_003003845.1 Chamaesiphon polymorphus CCALA 037
ACTTCAATCTCTTAGAGCAACAGCAAATCGAGTCAGAATTCCGTCGCTTCCAAGAACGACAACAACTCAATCGCCAGACGATCGAAAGCTCGATGGACGATTTAGTGGGAGTATTGGAACCCTCAATCTCCGAAGTACCGACTGTTGGCAATAACTTGTCGATCGCGGCAGGGGCAGTAGGTAAAGCCATGGGCATTAAGATTTTACCGATACCAGCCTCCGAAGACAGCGATCGAATCAAAGATCCAGTCGAAGCGATCGCCCGCGCTTCGCAGTGTCGAACTCGGCGAGTATCGCTAACTGGGGAATGGTGGAAACAGGAACACGGTGCCATCTTGGCTTACACCAAAGCCGATCTCCCAGTTGCTTTATTACCACAATCGGGTAATCGTTACCAGGTCTTCGATCCAGAGCTAGGAACCAAAACGAGCCTGAATGCTGATAAGATCGCCAATCTCCAAACCGAAGCCTACGTATTTTACCGACCGCTGCCCTTATTTGTTGACAATGCCGTCCAGATTTTTATGTTTGGCATTAAGGGCCATGAAATCGATGTTGTCTTTATTTTTGCCTTGGGGATCGTGACATCGTTACTGGGGATGGTGACTCCCCAAGCTACGGCAATGTTAGTCAACGATGCCATTCCCGACAGCAACACTAACCTCCTCCTCCAACTAGGATTGGCTCTATTTGCTGCCGCTTTCGGTCAAGCCGCCTTTAATCTATCACAACAAATTATTACGCTTAGAGTAGAAAGTGCTGCCGATGCGTCGCTTCAGCCCGCTCTATGGGATCGAGTGCTCAAATTGAGTCCAGGATTCTTTAGAGAATATTCCTCTGGAGATCTCGTCACTCGGGTGATGGCGATCGGTCAAATTCGCTCTCATCTGAGCGGTTCGACCCAAAAGGCACTCTTAGGCGGTCTCTTCGCACTCCTCAACCTGGGGTTGATGTTTACTTATAGCGTCCCACTCGCATTGGTAGGAGTGGGGCTGAGTATCGTCGTGAGTATTGTCACGGTTGTCTCCAGTCGGATCACCGTCAAAAAACAACGGACTCAAGAGCAAATCGATGGAGACATAGATGGGCTGACAGTCGAACTGATCCAGGGTGTATCTAAGTTGCGGGTTGCGGCTGCTGAAGAGCGGGCATTTGGATCTTGGGCCAAAAAATACCACGAACGCATGAAACTAGAATCATCGATCAAACACATCGATGATAGCCTGAGTGTTTTCAATGAAGTGTTACCCACGATCGGTTCTGTCTTGATATTTTGGTTTGCGATTCTGTTTATCCAAATTGCCGTCTCTGAAAATAAGCCAGGTGGACTCTCAGCAGGAACATTTTTGGCATTTAATACCGCCTTTTCCACTTATCTCAGTGGCGCGATCGAAATTAGTAACACCCTCAGTAATATTTTAGAAGTCATTCCCCTGTGGGAACGCGCCAAACCGATTATCCAAACAACAATGGAGTCCGATCCCAGCAAGGCCGATCCAGGGCGATTGACAGGGCGGATTGCGCTAGAACACGTCAATTTTCGCTATCGGGAAGATGGCCCACTCATCCTCAATAATGTCAGCGTCCATGCCGATCCAGGCGAATTTATCGCGCTCGTCGGCCCCAGTGGCAGCGGCAAATCGACCGTATTTCGCTTATTATTAGGCTTCGAGCACCCCGCTAGCGGTACTGTTACTTACGATGGGCAAGATCTAGCTGGACTCGAAGTTCAAGCGGTACGACGTCAATTAGGCGTGGTATTGCAAAATGTCCGCATCTCCACAGCTCCAATTTTTGACAGCATCGCTGCTGGGGCATTAGTAACTTTAGACGAAGCCTGGGAAGCCGCTCGAATGGCAGGTTTTGATGCAGATATTAAAGATATGCCGATGGGAATGCATACGATCGTGAGCGAGGGGGGCACCAATCTTTCGGGCGGACAACGACAAAGACTCTTAATCGCCCGCTCGCTGGTCTTAAAACCCAAAATTCTGCTGATGGATGAGGCGACAAGTGCCCTCGACAATCAAACTCAAACCATTGTCACAGATAGTTTAGATCGGATGAATGCAACTCGCGTCGTCATCGCTCACCGTCTGAGTACGATTCGGAATGCCGATCGCATTTATGTGGTGGAAGCAGGGATTGTCGTGCAATCGGGTACTTTTGATGAGTTGGTAAATCAAGAAGGACTATTTGCACGATTAGTTGCCAGACAGTTAGACTAATCCATAATCCACTGCTTTAAGACGGTAAATTGAGGATTTTGCGGCTGAGTTAGATTCAAGCGATACTTAATCGTCGGCGAACTATTACCGTTGCCATCGTGGATCTGAACGTTAAAAACTTTCGCACTGCCCCGCTCGACTCGATCGAGATACCAGTTTGGTTTGTAACTAACCGATTTGGCAGACGTACCTTGTAATAAACACAGCGAACCACTACCATCGTTAGTACTAGAGTATACAAGCTTGTAAGATTTACCTCGATCGGTAAAATTAAAAGTCTGCCTAATCGTCCATTGTTCTGGAGCTGTTGGTGCGGGTTGACATCGATCGTTCAATCCGTTAAATTCACTAGCCAGGACGGGTGTCATTAAGCCAGTGCAGGCGATCGCCAGTAAGGTCGAAATTAGCTTCATGAGGCTGATTGGTAAAGTTAAAATTGATAATATCTAACTAC
>NZ_PVWO01000146.1 GCF_003003845.1 Chamaesiphon polymorphus CCALA 037
AATTACGATCGTCTCGATCTTAGCATATCAGTTTGAGTTTGTGCGTTACCGCCGATTGAGGCCGATTCTGAAGCTCGATCGATTCTCTATCCGCTGGCGCACGCAACAATCTCGATTCGCTACAGATTTAAATTTTTACATTTATTTTTACGCAATAATTGAGATCGAAAAACTAGTAATTATTGAGAGCATTAGCATACTCATTTTAGTCAAGTCATGGGCTAAATATATTAACCTGTGACAGATCTGACGGCCAAAAGACGTAAGTAGGTAAGTCGTGTGCTTCTACGACCGATGATGAGGATAAAGTTTGCCGATAAAATTAGACAATTAGCGATCGACTCAATTCGCCACCGAGCGATTTATTTGTCAAAAGATAATTAATATCCCAGCCAGATAGCTAAGGTATTGAGTATTACTGCTGATGACGCTTGGGATCTTAGTTAAATAAACTTGAGGCACAACTCGATCGCCAAATCGGTCAGTTTATTTAATTTGCTATTATTAAAAACCGCTAAAATTATGAACCTCGCTCCCGATCGTCCGCCAATCAAAATCCTTCAGGTCGTAGGGAGGATGAATCGTGGGGGTGCGGAAACTTGGCTGATGCATGTCTTACGGAATATCGATCGCCATATCTTCCAGATCGATTTTTTGGTCAGTACGACCGATGCTTGCGCTTATGATGATGAGATTCGCGCCCTCGGCGGTCGGGTTATCCCCTGCACGGGGCCATCAAACCCGCTGACATACGCCCGAAAATTCCAGCAGGTACTCCAAGAATATGGCCCGTATGATGTCGTTCACAGCCATATCCATCACTATAATGGCTATATTTTGCGGTTGGCCGCTCGGGCTGGCGTGCCGATTCGAGTTTGTCACAGCCATATCGACTCCACAGCTTTAGAAGCAAAATCTAGCTGGCTGCGGCGATTGTATTTCGGGTTGATGACTCGGTGGATCGATCGTTATGCCACCATTGGTTTAGGCTGTAGTGATGTGGCTAGTGCCAACTTATTCGGCCAGAACTGGCAGAACGACCCACGTTGGCAAAAATACTACTGTAGCATAGATCTGACACCGTTTGAAACAAAGGTCGATCCGAAGCTTGTGCGCGCTGACCTTAACATCCCCGCAGCCGCGTTTGTCATCGGACATGTCGGTCGCTTTCAAGAGCAAAAGAATCATACTTTTTTGGTCGATATTTTTGCAGAAGTCCTCAAACGCGAACCGCAAGCTTATTTATTACTAATTGGCGAGGGGCCGCTACGTGCGGAGATCGAGCAGCAAGTCGAACGCGCTGGGGTGGCAGAGCGGACGTTATTTACAGGCAGTCGCCCAGATGTACCAAATTTGATGATGGGAGCGATGGATGCCTTTGTAATGCCTTCTTTGTGCGAGGGACTGCCGCTAGTGGGCATCGAAGTGCAAGCAGCCGGATTGCAAACCTTTTTGTCTGAGGCGATTACACCAGAAGTCTGTTTGGTCGAACCGCTAGTCCAGCAACTGAGTTTGTCTCAACCAGCCGCGATCTGGGCGGATGAAATCGTCCGCACGCACCGAGAGCGCGCGATCGATCGGCACAGTGCTTTAACGACCATCCAACAGAGTTCTTTCAATATTCAAGTTGGGATCGATCGACTGATGAAGGTTTATCGCGGCGATAGTCCAGACCAGGCGATACCCAATGCCGTCCGAGATAAAGCCTTAATTTAAGTCGCTCTGAGGGCGAAATCGCACGGAATATTCAAATATTTGAGCGGTTACTAGCAAATACATACTGGTGGAGCAAAGTGAGTTAATGGTACGAAAAGATAAAAATAATTGGCTGGTGATGTTAACTCAATCATATATTTTGATTGGGTTGTTGATATTTGGACTGGTTTATGCAGCCAGTCCATCTGGATTTCTGCTGTCGGTAGATACATCATTTCAGTTGATGTGCCAGCTATTTTTAGGATTGGTAATTTGGTCGTTTGCGTCTTGGTATCTGGTTACTAAACGCTTATTCGATCCTTATGTATTGTTTTTGCTCTCAGCAATTATCTTTAATGGCGGCCAAATTATTCTCGAAGTTTTTCAGCTTAATGAAAAGGGATTTTTGGCAAACACATTTTCGGTGGCTGATGGTTTACAAATAGTTTATATCGTCACTTTGTCGATCGCGACTATGCACTTTGGCGCGCTACTGTGCGTCGTACTCGATCGTCGCCAAAGCGAGTCTAGCAAATTCTTAGAATTTCTGAATCGGGGCGGGGCAACCGATCCTTACACGCGACTGGGATTGGATCCTTCTGCCCAGCCTTCAGGACTTCTATCTTCTTCCCTAACGGGGGGTAGATCGTCTTTTCATACCAAAAACACTACCCTCTTTAGGTCGTCCATCATCCCAGCCAGTACCGCACTGATGGTCGGACAAATCTTGCTATATCTGTCGATTATTCCGGTGATGGTGGTTGCCATTGGGGCGATTCAGGTGGCTAGATCTGGCGGTTACGCTTCGCTGTACGAGCAGCAAGCCGTAACTGGTGCAGCCGCATCCGTGCAGATTATCGCTGATTTTATATTTCCGGGGGTATTCTTAACGATCGCTGGAGCGCAACGCAAACCCCGTTTGCGAATATTTGCAGTAATCTGTATCTTGTTGTACACCTGCGCTAAACTGACGATCGGCACGCGGGGCGCGGCGGTAATGCCATTATTGGCCATGCTGTGGTTGTGGGATAGCGTAGTGCGCCCGATTCCGAGATCTTTGTTAGCGGCGGTGTCCGCGCTAATGCTATTGGTCGTATTTCCACTAGTGGGTGCGACGAGAAATGAAGTAGCTGGGGTGGATGTTTTCTCAATTGACTTTATTACCAAAACGCTGACAGGTATAGACAATCCCCTCGTCGCCTCGATTTCGGAGATGGGATTTAGTGCGACCACGATCGGGTGGACGATAGATTTAGTGCCTAACGTTAGACCTTTTGCTGCGGGCATGACCTATCTAGTCGGGATATTGGTACTGATTCCGAATGTATTTTCAGCGGGTCGGCATCCAGCATTAACGATGTCTGGTTATGATATTCCAGACTTTTGGTTGGTGGGAGAACTCGATCGAGAATTTGCCCAACGAGGTGGCAGTTTTGGGTTTTCCTTTATTTCCGAAGCCTATCTCAACTTCGGTTGGTTTGGCATCATTTTTATGGGTCTCCTAGGATTTGGATTTGCCAAGCTCGTCCAGTGGGCACTACGCGAGCGAGATCCGATTAAAATGGCAACTATCGCCATCTTTGTGTCATTCTTTTTGTTCTATCCGCGCGGCTCATCCGAGATGGTATTTCGACCATTTGTTTGGTATTGCCTATTTCCTTATCTGTGGATGAGATGGCTGAGTAAATTAAATCCTAATCGAGTCAAAGGTCTTTTAAATGCACTTAGAAAGGGGAAAAAATAAGCCCGATCGCGGCACGATTTTGTGTTGAATTTAACACGTCCTCAACCTCAAACGTATACTCATTGTCTGTTATTATCGATATAGACATACAATGTCGATCGCAGTTTCATTAAACATAATCATTAAACTGGTTATAAAATTTTTTAGAGTTTTAGACCGTAGCCAAAGTTAAATATGAAAGTAATTATCACCCTCGAACATCGCTTCGACCGCACACCTGATGGCCGAGTGTGGACGCAAACAACTTTTCCTTATTCATTCTGGCAGCGTTATCTTAAGGTGTTCGATCTCGTGTGCGTAGTCGCACGCCTTCGCGATGTCCCCAGCGTAGATGCTGACTGGCAAGTCGCTAGTGGCGAAATGGTTTCGTTTGCCGCAATTCCCAACTATCTAGGGCCAGTACAGTATCTGCGCAAGGCAAACCTAGTCAAGCAAGCCGTGCGTGGGGCCGTCGGCCCGAACGATGCGATTATTATGCGCGTTCCTTCACAAATATCTAGCGATCTCCAACAATACTTAAGCCGCAACAGTCATCCATATGCGGTCGAAGTGGTGGCCGATCCCTATGATGTATTCGCGCCCGGTTCGATCGACCATCCACTGCGCCCATTGTTTCAGTGGTTATTTCCCCGGACTTTGAGGCGAATTTGTGCCAATGCTGCTGCGGCAGTATATGTCACCAAAGGCGCTCTTCAAGACCGCTACCCTTGTGCGAACTTTGCGGTGGGGGTCTCGGATGTCGTCCTCCCCAGCGAGCGGCTCGTCGCCGCACCGCGCCCACTGCGACAGGATTTAGATGTATTCACATTGGTCTATGTCGGTACGATGTCTCAGATGTACAAAGCTCCCGACGTCTTAATCAAAGCCGTTGCTGCTTGTATCAAACAAGGACTCAATCTCCAACTCTACATGCTTGGTGACGGGCAATATCGATCGCAACTAGCAGATTTAGCAGCCGCTCAAGATGTTGGCGATCGCATCCAGCTCCTCGGACAGTTAGCTTCCGGCGATGCCGTCCAAGCGCAACTCGATCGATCCGATTTATTCGTACTGGCATCTTATCAAGAAGGTTTGCCCAGAGCTATGGTCGAAGCAATGGCGCGGGGATTACCCTGTTTGGGGTCGAATGTCGGTGGGATCCCAGAGTTATTGCCCCCAGAAGACATGGTCGAACCAGGCGATGTGGACGTACTCGCCCGTAAAATTCGCGAAATTGTCACCGATCCCGAGCGAATGGCTCGGATGTCTGCACGAAATCTCGCCAAAGCTCAAGAGTATCGAGATGACGTATTGCAACAGCAACGCACCGACTTTTACCACTACGTGCGCGACCTGACGGAAGCCTGGGTGGCCAGTAAGACGTAATTGATAGTAGTAGATAGCGAGTCAATGGAAACTTCCCGATCGCCCATCGAATCGATCGCCACGAGTTAAACACCGATTTTTTTAGCAATAATTTGAATCCATTCACCATCGCGATGGTTGACCATCTCTAACTTGCCACGGTAAAGATCGTCAATGTAGGTGGTAGTTCCATGCCCTTCGATGACAAAATTATTGTCTTGCAGCGACAGATTCCACTGGTGCAGACCTCGGTAACCTTCTTTCTTTGCCTCATTCTCGATATGTGAGAGGACAAGGAAGCCACCAAGTTTACACACGCTGTACATTTGGTCAACAATTTGTACCGGATCTTCCGCATGGTCGATACTGTTAATTGCAGTAACCAGATCGAATGTTTCGCGACCAAACTCAGTCGATAGGTTTTCGCCTAGACACTTCTTCGTTCGCACGGGTGGCTCGAGGTGATTTTGCTCTAGTAGGATGTCGTATTCATCGGCTAATGGATCGACCGCCACTAGATCGATATTGTAATTCTTCCACCACTTGCCAACGACAGTAAGAGGCCCAGCACCAACATCCAGAATTCGGATGGTATCTCGTCCGAGCCGATCGACAATTTCGCCATGATAGTCAGATAAAGCCAGTGCGGGATCGATGCGTTTTTGGTAGCCAGTGGCGTCTGTACCGCCGTGATTGCTAAGCCATTTATTCCAGTACTGTAATTCCTGACTCAGCCCTTTATCTCGGTTCGCTGTCAGCTTGAATATTGGTGCTAATATTCTTTTGATCGTTGTCTTGAGTAATAGTGTGAGATTGGCGGCTGAGTTAGATGCTAAGGAGTTGCTGGCCGAGGGGGCAGCATTTTGCTCGTTAGCAGTTGGTTTGCGGTAATCATGCATAATGTTAGATTTCAGCAATACAACACCAATGTATCATCCTGCTTGAAGTATGACAACATATGTGAAGTTCTATAAAATTGCTATAAATTAACCCGATGAATTGCCAATAAAATTGAGGGTAGATGCCACGATCGATAGCTTCTACCCTCAAGTCTCGATCGAGTTGCGGATCGACTTTAGGGGCGAGGGGATTCGGTTGCCTGGTAGAGCTTAATTAAATCTCGATCGGACAAAACTAGATCCGATTTTCTCCCGATGAAATAGTATCCTGACGCCGCATCCCTCGCTCCGGGCTTGTCGATCGTCAAATAGTCAAAATACTTGAGATAAAAGGACGTCAATCGTGCAAACGCAATTAATAGCCGTGTGAAGACTTTGGATGTCGTAAAGCTTACCAAAAAAGACATATAAGCAGAAGCCAAAGCCATGCCGGGGCCGCAAACAGCTCCGCTATCGATCTCCTCAAAGTGCCGAAACAAGCGGCGATGGCCAAAATGGGTAAAGCGGGTAAAATCGTAAGGACTATTATGTACTTGCTGCATGAATGGCGTTTCGGCATAGACGACGCCCCGATCGTTCAATACTCGATAGATTTCAGCACAGCACCGATGAGGATCGAGGACGTGCTCTAACACCGCCTGAGCGATGACTCCATCGAAGGCACCATCCTGAAAAGGCAGATCGTGAGCATCGCTAATTAACATCGTGCGTTCGCCAAATGCAACATCACTCTCAACCAATTCGATTGCTGTATTCTCGACCAAGTATTCCATCCCATCGCCGAGGATACTCCCACCGATTACTAACACGCGAGGATGAGGCGAGCATTCGAGTAAGATCTGGCTCAAGTGACGATAATTTGCTGCGCCTTTAATATTTCGACTGATGTCTGGAATTAAGCTTTTTAGAATATTTACAAGCTGATTTTTACTTTCACTTTTGAAAAATGTTTGACGGCGTGCGCGAAAGTCATCGATCGCAAATACACTCGCTCTTTCGTTAATTAATACGGGGATGCCATCGACGATCGGGAAAGAGGTCGTACATTCAGAATTCAGACACTCTAATTCCCGCTCTGTCTGGTTTAGCTCGGCATGGCACACCGGACAATGGAGCAATTTCTGGGAACTCTCAGACAGTTTGATTGGTGACATGATTTTTTCAAAATGATGACAACTTATCATTCAATATAGCATCGAATTTTTGATTTTATGTAACTTTCATCACTTATTAAAATCTGAAAAACACGAACATCTGCCATTCATGGCATGACTAAATTGGGATATTAATTGTCAGTAAAACTTGAGGTAGGGGCAATTGATTAATTGCCCCTACCTCAAGTTTTAAACAAGCTGCGGAACAAGTTTATTCGAGAGTTGATTCTGTCGGCTGGGGAGATTTAGCAATCTTATTTAAAGCATGGAAAATCACGCCCAAACTTAGTAGAGCTTGAGCGATCGAACCGATAATTAACGCGATCGCCGCACCGATCGATCCTTGAGTGGGTACCAACCAAAAACAGATCGCGGCAGAGATCCCAGTTGTAATCGTAAACAATGGCATTTGCACTCGAAAATACTGGGCAGCGGTCATCCCATAACCCATGAAGGAAGCGACATAACCAATCCCCGCCGCCACCATCAGCAGGATGAATAAATAAACCTGTTGTGCATATTCGGGACGATACAAAATCGTCAGAATTTGTTTGCCCGCAATCGCTGCCACCAAGCTTGATACTCCACCCAGTAACACGCCAATTAATAATGTTTTGACTAACAGACTTTTATACTCTTTGCTATTGCCTGCGGCGTAGTATTTAGCCAAGCGCGGACTGGCTGACTGTCCCAAGGCACTAACCACAATTCCACCAGCAATCATCAAATACGACAAGGCCGAAAAGATCCCCAGCTCGCGCTCGCCGAGGTAATGTTCGATAAAATAGCGCGGGACATTGGCATTGAGCGAAATCAGCATCATCACCAGTCCCAATGGGAGGGAGAGTGTTACTAAGCTGCGGAGAATACTCAGATCGAATCTCGGTTGTAACGAGTGGGCAGATTGATGTTGTTGCGGGGTGGGTATTTCGGCAGCTTCGTGGCTGTGTGCTGGTGGTGCCGTCTTTAAGATTGCCAGACCGCGCGGAATATCGTAACAGATCAAGATCGCTGCCCAAGTCGCTGTCAGTCCGATCGCGCCGCCCAACACCGTACCAGTGGTGTAAACTCCGATCGCTAGCATTAATAGCGACAGTGGGCCTTTGATCGACAGCGAGATGGCGATCCGATCCATGCGTTCGTGAAACTGGAACAGTCCGTGAAACACATCGGAAATTGACTCGATCGCTTTGGATAGCCCGATCGTTAAAATCACCAAACAGACTTCCCACCGATAGCCAGCCACGATCGTAATTATCGCGATCGTCAATAGTGACAAACCCAGACAAATTAATCTCAGCCCCAGATAATCACCAAATACATACTGCTGCTTAACGTCGGTGATTTGGATTTGGCGTAATTGGAGATTGCCAAACATAATCACTGGTGCTGTTACCGCCAATCCCAAGGTAAATTGCCCGACCATTTCGGGGCTACCGAGTTTTGCCAGCACGACCAACATGCCCCACTGAGATGCTGCATAAATGATGTTGCCAGCAAAAGTCCATGAAAAGTTTTGACGGAGGCTCAGTGATTTTAGTGGTGGCATTACTGCGATTTACAATTTCGGTTTACCTTCACTTTAATCTATAAGCGAGCGCATCATCCACGGTACTATTACTTATAAATTTATCACCAACATCCCAGTCGATCGCCAGTAATCTTCCATCGACAATGGTAAGAATGCAGATTGTCATACTTCACTCGATAAGTTAGTAGCAATCGCCACTTGGAAATCGCTACAGATGTTCGATCGGCGAGGCGATCGCTTTGAAGCTGTTCCTCATTTAATTTGGATACCGCCGATCCACTGGTTCAAAGCTGGTATGTCGTCATGAGGCCGATTGACCCCCCGATCGTCACGAAACAAAGACACTCGCTTTTGGCGATCGAGAAATCTCATCTACTAAAAAACCCAAATTCTAACTATAATTTGGGCTGTTATCTAGGCAATCGATTTTTAGTTAATTCTGCCCGATTTCAAGACAATATTTGTAATCGATTGCCAATATTTTTATTGACCATTATGATGAATACCTGTAAATACATATTCGCTATTAACATATTCATCACTAGCTGAATCTTCTCGATCGCGAAGTGTGGCATCTGGCGAGTCCCGATCGCCAGGTAATAACATTTTTTCACCCGTATCTTCTACCAAAAATTCAACCGAAACTTGTACCCGAACTTTACCTTTGCACCACCGTCGGGTAGCCAGATCGAGGATTTCACAACTAATACCGTCATCGAACCATTGACAATGTTCGTTAGCCAATCGGGTCGAACCGATCATCCGAATGGGAATCTCTAAACCATGTTGACGTAGTTTCTGATCGATCGCCCTACCGACCGAGCCATCAAAAGATTGCCCGATTGCCCGCTTTAGCTTGCCAGCGCGAAACATTGCCTCGCCAAAGGCAATCACATCGTCGTCACCACAATCATAAGGAATAAGATTATTTGTCATAACATTTTTTTGTTATCAAAGGTTACTACTATATACCATTAACATGATGCCATAATATACTCAAAACACACGTTATGGATGCGACCATTTCGATCGAATCCAATTTTCTCAATTTATAACGTCAGATTGAGGATTGCTACTCATGCTGGCGGCTAGATATGTGGAAATTTAGGTATCTCATCTCTACCCAGCTAGTGGTGCAATCGACATACATCCTACTCGATTATGATGCCCACTCTGAGTATCGATCGATCGAAGGGTCGTAAATCGATCTTAAATTAGCCTCATGATGTTGCAGTTGGGCAGTATAGACCAGACCAGAGATCCCCTCTTCCCTCTGGGTGCGGTCTTGAGCTAAAATTGACATTCTGCAAATCGACTTTGGCCGTGCTGCTACCAACAGCACCTGCCTCTAGATCGTAAGTGTAACTATTATTTAAATGGGATAAAGATCGTGGAAAATAAGTTGATGTTGATGATTCCTGGCCCTACTCCAGTACCAGAAAACGTCTTGTTGGCTCTAGCCAAGCACCCGATCGGACATCGGAGCGGGGAATTCAGCCAAGTTATGGCAGAGGTTACGGCCAATCTCAAATGGTTGCACCAAACCCAAAACGATGTCTTGATGCTGACAGTCTCCGGTACTGGGGCGATGGAAGCAGGCATCATTAACTTCTTTAGCCCTGGCGATCGGGTTTTGGTCATTCATAATGGTAAGTTTGGCGAACGCTGGGCGGAAGTAGCCAAAGCATTTGCCCTCGATGTCGTGGAAGTTACCGCGCCCTGGGGACAACCGATCGATCCCACTAGCGTCCAAGCCGCATTAGACGCCGATACTGACAAAGCAATTAAAGGTGTCATCGTCACTCATAGCGAGACTTCTACTGGTGTC
Organism: Chamaesiphon polymorphus CCALA 037; assembly: GCF_003003845.1. Taxonomy (GTDB): domain Bacteria; phylum Cyanobacteriota; class Cyanobacteriia; order Cyanobacteriales; family Chamaesiphonaceae; genus Chamaesiphon; species Chamaesiphon polymorphus. The sequence goes on from NZ_PVWO01000146.1 coordinate 10,196, forward strand.
ATCAACGACTTAGAAACCATTAATAAGCACGTCAAAGCGCATGGTGCGTTAATTATCGTCGATGCGGTTACCAGCCTGGGTGCGGTCAATGTCCCGATCGATGAGTGGGGTCTAGATGTCGTCTGTTCTGGCTCGCAGAAAGGATTTATGATTCCTCCCGGATTGGGTTTTGTCACCGTCAGCCCCAAAGCCTGGGAAGCTTATAAAGTGGCCAAATTACCCCGCTTCTATATGGACTTAGGGCCATATAGTAAGGGTGCTGCGAAAAATACTACCCCCTTTACACCGCCAGTCAACTTGATTTTCGCGCTCCAAGCCGCACTCCAGATGATGAAAGCAGAAGGGCTAGAACAGATTTTTGCCCGCCACCAACGGCACATGCTCGCCACCCGTGCCGCCGCTACCGCCATGGGCTTGCCTCTATACGCGCCAGAAGGACACGGTAGTCCTGCCATTACCGCAGTAGCACCCACTACTGTCGATGCCGAGCAAGTCCGGAGCGTGATGAAGAAGAAATTCGATATCGTCCTCGCTGGCGGTCAAGATAGTCTCAAAGGTAAAATCTTTAGAATCGGTCATCTCGGCTTTGTGTGCGATCGCGATATTCTCACGGCGATCGCGGCTCTAGAAGCAACAGTTAGCGAACTCGGTCATACTGGCGGCACCCCCGGTGCTGGTGTCGCCGCCGCAGCCAAGATTTTGACTGCCTAATCTCAGACTCGCATCAAGATCCAGATATTAGTAGCAGCTTAGATCTTTGGGTATCGATCGAGGGCACCCCTACACAATTAACTTGTGGGGGTGCCTTTGATTAAATACCCATATATTTTGGCAACTTATACATTGATACTTCCCCCGTCCCCTCGTCTCCCCATTTATCTACCCATTTACTTGCCAATTTAGTAGCTAATCGAGAGACGATCTGGCTTCAGACAAGCGATCCGAAATGTTAACAAATTTTAAGCTGGCAATTTTAGCGTGATTGTCTAAAATTGTGATAAATTACTATGTCCGTGTAATCTAAAGTACACTAATTCTATCTACTTACGGCAATCTCTAAGGTACTAAACCCAGTCATTTGGTATAGATCTTCGATAGCTTAAATTGAGTTTGTGATTCGCTCGATCGTCAATTTTGTATCGATTTTTCACTTAGCACATCTTCGAGCGATTTCCATGTATTTAATGATACTTTTTAGAGCGAATTATACTGATTTCAATTGATGACTTTTCTCGATACTGAGGCAATTTGGATCGTGTAAGATCGTAATTCAATCGATCCTACTAAACCAGCTTCAACAATCGAGACTCACTAGCTACTGTCTGTCGCAGCCTTTTGAATATCTTGGAAATTAACTATGCTAAGTAGATTTTGGATTGGCAGTAATCATCGCAAAAACTCATCTCAGAGAGCGGTTCCAGTCCCTTTGGAACAGGGCGGAGATATCGATCTCGATCCGTTGAGGCGAGATGTTGTGACTGTTTCTCAAAACTTAGCTAATTTTCCGAAGATCGATCTATCCAATCACAATAGATCTTCGACAGCCATCGCCGAACATGAGACAATGAAACAAGATTTACGCTCTAAACCCGAACTCCCAAACTATCCTGTGGCGACAGAAGACCCCGAAGCGTGGTACCGTCAGGGCAACTTGTACCGCGATGCAAGGAAGCTAGATGTAGCTTTAGCT
>NZ_PVWO01000651.1 GCF_003003845.1 Chamaesiphon polymorphus CCALA 037
TTAGTATTTTTGTTCGCAAATCGAGAGAGTATGTTGCTGCCATGTTTTATTTTTATTTACCTGCTTTTATTTTCTCACTTTTGTGGTTCATTCGATCGCAATTTGCTGTAACTCGCAATACTAAAGATTTTATTCAAGTACCAGGTTTATCGATCGAAGATTGGTCTGTTTAAAGTTGTTGGCGTAACCACTCGATCGCACCCGCTACATCCGCAACTATTTCGCCTTCAGGCACGATCGGACGTCGTACCATTACTACAGGTAAACCCAACTCCCGAGCAGCAATAATTTTGGCATAAGTAGCATCGCCGCCGCTGTTTTTACTGACGATCGCTTGAATTCCATACTCTTTAAGTAATTCTCGTTCTAATTCCAGACTAAATGGCCCTCGATCGAGTAATAATTTGCCCGGTGGTAATGGGATACTTGGATCGGGCGGATCGATCGATCGCATCAAGCACCAGAGATCTGTCAGTTTGGCGAAGGGCGCGAGTTGTTGTCTGCCGATCGTTACAAAGATCCGCTCTGCGCTAGCTGGAATCGCCGCTACTGCCGCTTCTATACTTTCTACCTCAATCCAATTATCTTCAGGCGAACGCGTCCACGCGGGGCGCACGAGCATCAATCTGGGAATTTCCACTTTAGTCGCTGCACTCGCTACATGCCAAGAAATTTGTGCCGCAAATGGGTGGGTAGCATCAACGATAAGATCGATTTTTTCTGTCTGCAAATAGTCTATTAAGCCAGCTTCGCCACCAAAGCCGCCAATTCGCACCGATCCGGCGATCTCTTTCGGTTCGCGAGTTCTCCCCGCGAGAGTAGTAATTACTTCCAATCCTGGTAAATCGTTGGCAAAGCCTCTCTGCAAGAGAATCGCGCGTTTGGCTAATTGCAGCGCATCTCCAGTTCCCCCGACAATGACAAGTCGTTTCATCGCGCCTAGCAAGTTTGAGGTACTTCCATAATAATAAGTAAGTCAGTATTTACAAATTGCAAAAATTCTTATGTCATCAACAGTTTACGACTTTTCGGCCACCAGCATTGAAGGTCAACCCGTCGAGATGAGTACTTATCGCGACAAAGTTTTGCTGATTGTTAATACCGCCAGTCAGTGTGGCTACACCCCTCAATACAAAGGTTTGCAGGAGTTGCAGGATAAATATGCCAGCAAAGGATTTGCAGTTTTGGGTTTTCCTTGCAACCAATTCGGGCAACAAGAGCCAGGTAGCGCGTCAGATATTCAGTCTTTTTGCGAAACCAGATATGGCGTATCTTTTCCGTTGTTTCAAAAGGTCGATGTTAAGGGTACCAATGCTCATCCATTATTCGATTATTTACAGAAAGCTCTGGATGTAGACGCAATTCAATGGAACTTTGCTAAGTATTTAGTCGATGGTAATGGTAATGTTGTCAAACGTTATGAATCTGGTACCCAACCTCAAGATATTGCCAAAGATATCGAGGCACTTGTGAAATAATTTCGATCGCGACACCAGTATATCGATCGGATTGTGTGTTGTAAAATAGAGCGTAGGGGTAATTCATCAACTACCCCTACGCTCTATTTTTCGATCTCCCCTACGAATCTTCACAAAATTCGTCAGCATTTGTTTCGTTAGGAATAGCAGCTTTATTTGGTTATAGTAGTCCATTACCTTTTGCCGATGGTTTGTCTCAACCGATCGCAATTTTGGCATCAGAAATATTTGTTATCGGTTATGAAGCTTGGATTATTCAACGGTTCAGATGGAATGCTCTGAATTTCAAAACTGCTTTACTTGTGAGCTTAGTTGCTAATACGGTTAGTTGTGCTATCGGTCTAGCTATAACTTTGTTCGTACCAAGATGAGCGATAATTCGATCGAATATTACTTTTCACATAATACTACTAGATTCTGCATTATCCACTATTTACGATCGAGGTAACAATTAGGTGACTGAATAGCCGCTAAATTGACGCTTGAAGGGAGAATGAAAACCCAGTACGATATCGGATGCCAGAACTCCTTTTTCGGTCAATAATTGGGCGATCGCTGTCTCTGTACCATTGTATTGAATCCAGATTTTGCCATCTTTAATATCAAAGTGCAGAATCAGACTAAAAACACGTTTCTGCTGCTCCCAACCCACATAGGCGAGTTGATAATGGTCGTGTTCTGTATCGCAAATAATTTCTGCTTCTACATCATTAGAGTGGGTATACGGATGTGCTTGCTCGGTGAGAATTTGCCGAATTATTTTTCGGTATTGTTGAAGCTTATCCATTGCTTGATTTCCGCCTCGATCGGATCGTAAATAACTAGGTTAAGAGCGTGACGTTTAATAGATTTTTGAATAAAAGGAAGTTGAAAAAAATCACTGTAAGTTTCGATTGGTACCGCCAGATATAAAACTCGATCGGGTTCTTTATCCTCTAAGGCTTGTACGTAGTTTAAATACTGCCCCAAAGCTGCATGAAACTCACTAATATCAGAGTCGGCAATAAAGCTTTTAATTTCAACCGCAATTTTTTCGCGCTCTCGTTGAGCAGCAATTGTATTTTTAGCACCTAGATCGATTTGTAGTCTAACAGCCTCACTAATTTGGATCGAAAACGGATCGTGAGTAATCGACCACAAGTCCTTAATCAGTGCAGCTTTAACTCGATCGTGGAATCGATCTTTAGCCATGTTAATACT
>NZ_PVWO01000652.1 GCF_003003845.1 Chamaesiphon polymorphus CCALA 037
CCTCAAATCAGCAACGCCAATCGTCCATCGTTAGGAAAAGCGTTGGGGACGCTCGATCCAAACATCCCAAATTTTGGTAGCAAGCAGCGGCGCGAATAGGAGTAGAACCAAACCAATTGCCATCAACCGACCTTGGAACAAGTTGTAGTCAGCCGCGATTTGCGCCCAGGAATATCCGAATGCCCAGCGTCCCAAGGCAACTTCAAACGTCACTGTCAGCAGCATCCACAAGACTCCCACGCTCATCAGTCGCGCCAAACTATTGGCATTGAGCCAACGGATAAAGATCGTCGCGATCGTCAGAATTAGCAGCGATCCGGTGATAAATGAAAGTTGGTGTGCCCGCAGATCGCCTAATAATGGCACTAACCACAGAGTGCGAATCGTCCCGTTCAGGCTTTCGATCGTAATAAAAATCAGCCAAATTGCAATACTTCTCAGGAATATCATGCTTAACTCTCGATCTCTAATTGCACGCATATCTTTTAATTTTGCTAACTGAAGGTTACGTGCTAGTCGGTTGCATCGCGGCAACTTGTTGGTAGATAAATAACTTGAGGTTGGGGTGTGCCTCATAATCAAAGCCCATCGTCAGCCCCAATTCCACTACCTGCTCTGGTGTCAAATTTCGATCTCTGGCAATTTCCAACAACGCGATCGCACTCGCTCGCCGTGAATAAGCAAAATAAATGAGGATCGGTGCGTTGAAAATATTTCATAATTTACGATCCTCCTAACTGCTATTCTTTTTCCCGATCGACTCTCCGATCGTTTCAATTTTACGAACAGAATTTGAGGAACTTGCGATTATTTTCACAGCAAGAAGTAACTAAAATCGATGAGAATTGTCTGACGATCCTAACAATTTTCAATACCTATTTGCGATCGTCGATTCTCTTGCAGAGAGGCTTCGCCAACGAGCCGCGATAGCGATGGTAAGCCGCACAAGCCCCTCCGATGACACCATCGGCGCACCCAAAGGATGTTCTGGCGTACAGCGCGTACCAAAAGCCGGACAATCTTGGGGTTGCTGAATGCCCTGCAAAATTTGACCGCTGATACATTCTGAAGCTGTAATAGATCGGGGTGCAGATAACGGTACTAATCCTTTTTTTAAGGCATCAAACGCCGCATAGTTCGATCGCAAGCCCAAACCGCTTTGGGGACGATTACCCAAGCCGCGCCACTGTTGCGGGACTACTTCAAAGACTGCTTGAATAAGTTGTTGAGCGATCGGATTTCCCTGCGATCGTACCGATCGAGTATATTGGTTTTCGACTCGTGCCTAGTTGTTAGACAGATCCCAACCCAGTGCCAGTTGGCCGGATAGCTTGCGCTGAGCCTCCTCCCGCAGTGGGTGATAGCGGACTCCCTGCACATCGCGGAACAATTTCTCCATTCCCAGCTTGCGATAGAAAGCACTACCCCCGGCAATTTCCATTGCCAGATCCAGTACATTTAGGGCGGCTTTGGCGACGAGCGTTCGTCCAGTCATAATCTGATTCGTCGTGTTAAAACCAGGTTGACTAGTTGTGGCGGTAGAAATCATGTGTCCGAGTGCCAAATTTGCCGCCATCATTTCATTTTCTAAACCTCCCACCATATAGCAAAGATGTTCGTCAGTGCGCCGTTGCATTGCCAGTTCGATCGCGCGATCGCGTGCCGCTGCTGCCACCCCGACATAAACGGAATAAATCAACGGGAAGGCAATCATCGTGATGATGTGAAATAGTGGATGCCATTTACCTGGTTCTCGCCGCAAAGTCACCGCTGCATCCGGCACAAACACATCAGAGAATATGACATCATGGGAGCCAGTGCCGCGCATTCCCATTGCCTGCCAAGTCGTTTCGATGGCAACGCCCTGTGCGTTCATGGGAACTGCAAAATGCAACACTGTAGCTCCGTTCTCTGTGTCTCGATCGATAGCACTTGTCAATAATAAATTCGCAGCAGGCGCGCCACTGGCAAACACTTTCCGCGCATTGACCACAAAGCCACCCTCAACTTTTACCGCCGTGCCACCGCTCTGGAGCCAATCCGAACCCCCACTGGAGAGCAGCACAATGTGCTCGTTCGCAACTCGCTTGAGCAATCCATCGACGGGGGCATTCTGGTTGTGCCACCGCCAGGTGGCTACCATCACCTGATGGGTATGCATCGAAAAAGCCAGTGCCGTCGAACTGCAATAGCCACCTAAGATCCGCAACACCGCACAGAGATCGGCATGGCTGGCTCCACCACCACCTAATTCGATCGGGACTCCCGCAGCAATTAATCCATTCGATCGCAATTTGGCAATGTTATCGGCAACAAATAAGTCAGTTTCATCTGCTTCAATATCTCTGGCGGCAAACTCTTTTCCTAAAGATTCTGCTAGCGACAACCAATCTATCTCCTGCTGCGGCATCATAGCCGTAGTTGGTAATTCTGACATCTTCAATGCTCCCTTTAAATCTTTTTAGACTCAGTTTAGATTGAAAATATGAAATTTTTGTGAGCATCTACTGCAACAATTTCGATCGGCTTTTAACTGGGTGAGGTCGATAAGTTTGAATCGCCTTCATCTACTGCACCCGCTCGAACTCGCTAGGAGTGGGGCAAGCAGCCTGACTCATTGTGCCTTGAAGTTGGCGCACAGAATGGTACTCATGCTCCTCTAGCCACCGTTCTAGTT
>NZ_PVWO01000147.1 GCF_003003845.1 Chamaesiphon polymorphus CCALA 037
AAATACATTTGAATTATTTAAAGCATGTATTACGTATAATCTTTGTTAATTTTGACATTGTTTTTATCTCTTAATAAAAATAGAGAGCTGGATCGAACGGGGCGCAATTGCAGTCACATGCTGGAGTCTAATCTCTGGTAAGTTGCTGACAGACATCATTCAGAGCACATTTTCAACAAGCAATATTTGTCGTCATAGCAATCTGTGTACATCGGAGAGGATGAGAATTAATATGCCTTACCTTGATTTTGAACAAACGTTTAGCGATGAGTTTATCGATAAATTACGATCGCTGCGTAACTCTGTGAAACCAGATACAGAGCCAACTGCTGCTGAGTTGGGAGCGCGGATTACCCACGCTGCTCGGAGTGGCGGTGGCTTCACTGGGCGGGATTTCGAGACCCTAATGGGTCGAAACGACCTCTTGCCAGTAAATTACCTCACTAGAGGTGTTATGGCAGCAGCGGCAGTAGGCCGGATAGATGTACCAGAGGAATTTGGTGGCACTGGCAATTGGGGCACGGGATTCCTGATTTCACCCGGCTTGATGATTACCAACAACCATGTCATCAACAGCCCAGAGGCCGCACGGCGAGCGGTAATCGAATTCGGGTACGAACGAGATGCCAATGGCCGATTCAAAACCAGTCGCCGTTTTCACCTCGATCCCGATCTGGCTTTCATCACATCTGATAAAAATGAACTGGATTACACGCTAGTAGCCGTGATGCCAGAATCCGACGATCGCAGTACTCGGCTCGACGAATTTGGATTTCTCCGGCTCGAACCACGCACCCACAAGGTAAGACCGGGAGATTTCGTCACCATCATTCAACATCCCAATGGCGAGGAAAAATTTATTGCCATTCGCGAGAACAAAACGATCCAAATTGGTGCTGGGCAAGCTGGATTCGAGAAAGACTTTCTCTGGTATGTCTCCGATACAGCTCCCGGCTCCTCCGGTGCGCCAGTTTTTAACGATAGCTGGCAAGTAGTGGCCGTGCATCACCGAGGCGTGCCTGTCACCAAAAAAGACAACGGTGCAACGCTGTATCAACGCACTTCTGGCGACTGGATTTCTGAAGCGGAAGCAGAGGCTTTGGCCGCTGATTTACTGCGCTGGGAGGGCAATGAGGGGATTCGAGTCAGCTCGATCGTCAGTAATATTCGCCAGCAGCAGCAACAGCAAGCTGCTAATGCCTCAGTACTGGTGAAAGATTTGCTCGACGATATCGACGGCATTCGTCCTCTGTCTGGTCGGAACGAGCGGGTCAGTATTGTCAGCCCGATCGCCACTGCCAGCCCGATCGCCGCTACTGCTACTGAATCTGATGAATTTCTAGAAGCGCGGCGGACGCGGACTCAGGTTCATTCGATCGAGCACTTTGCCGGACGCACGGGTTACGATCCAAATTTCCTCGGTCAAGTAATTCCTCTGCCGAGCCTGACCGATCGCGCCCTAAGATTTGGTAGCATTGCGCCAGTGAGTGGCACTCAGGATAATGTGTTGCAATACGAGCATTTTTCGATCGTCTTCAATGCCGATCGACGGCTGGCTTTTTTCACGGCGGTCAATATTGACGGTTCGCAATCGGTCGGCTTGGGTCGCGACGATGCGTGGTACTACGATGCGCGGCTGCCGCAAAATCTCCAGATCGGCAATGATTTTTATAGTAACGAACCGGGCGGAAATTATTTCGATCGCGGTCACTTGGTGCGACGGCTCGATCCGGTTTGGGGCGATCCGGCAACAGCGGCTCGTGCCAATGAGGATTCTTTTCACTGGACGAATTGTTCGCCGCAGTATTACGCCTTCAATCAGGGTGCGACACTCTGGCAAGGATTAGAGAATTTTATCCTCACCAATACCGACCAAGACGATCTTAAAGCCAGTGTCTTCACAGGGCCACTATTTCGGAACGAGGATGAGGTACACCGTGGGGTGAAGATTCCGCAGGCGTTTTGGAAGCTGGTAGCTGTAGTCGATGGTGCCAATCGACTGTATACGAGTGCTTATATCGTCAGTCAGAAACAATTTGCGACCAACATCCCCTTCGAGCGGTTGCCAGTTGGCAGTTTCAACAATTTTCAGGTATCGATCGCCCGTCTGGAAGAATTAACTGGGTTAGATTTTGGAAATGTCGTGCGTGCGGCTGATGTCATTCAGGGAGATCCCACCGATCGACCATTACGCAGCCTTGCCGATATTCGCCATCCTCGACGATCGAGCATCCGTACCAGGGGTTTCGGCCAATTCGAGAGCTTTGAGGCATTTCTGGAGTCCTACTCTCAAGCCCAAGCTATTGCCGACAGACTGGAAGAACCAGAGATCGGTCTGGAGGCGCGACGGAAAAAGATGCGCAAGCGTCGCGAGCGGGATGTAGTGGAAATTGCCGTTACAGTCGTGGAATATCTGGGCATCGACAATCATGGGGGAGATCGTCACCAGCAAGCGATCCTGAATGTTACTAAAGCGATCGAGGGCGATCCGGACGTCGAAAATGACTTGAAACGGGTCATAAATGGCTCTGAGCGGGTGTTCTTATCGGTGCGCTTTGGCGATCGCTTGGGACTACCAACATCTGTCCCTGGCATTGAGAACGGTTCTAAATTGCGAGTTCGGGGCGAATGGATAACCCAGGAACGGGCTTATGCCCACGGTGGTGAAAAATTATCAGTGATTCACTTTACCCATCACCCGATCGGCTTTGTCTGTAATGCCGATCGATGTTGGCAGTAGTTTCCTTTAAACAAAATAGGAACATACCTTTGAGTATGTTCCTATTTTCGTTACCAAATTAATTAAAATTAGTTCTAAGCAGCAGCCGCAACGGGATAAACGCTAATTTTTTTACCGTTTTTACCTTTGCGCTCGAAAGTGACAACGCCATCAACTAGAGCATAGATGGTGTAATCTTTACCCTGACCGACATTATTGCCGACATGGAAAGAAGATCCCCGTTGGCGCACGATGATATTGCCAGCTTTGACTACTTCACCACCATATTTTTTAACACCCAATCTCTGGGCGTTTGAATCCCGTCCGTTTCTAGTACTACCCGTACCCTTCTTAGAAGCCATAATTACCTCAAATTATAAATTAAGTGTGCAAGATCGTCGATGCGGTTGGTACTAGTTAGGCTGCAACAGCTTCAGCCGAGGCAATAACCGCGCCATTGACGCTAATAGAATCAATCATCAATCGAGTCACTTCTTGACGGTGACCGCGTTTTTTGCGGGTTTTCTTTTTAGGCTTCATTTTATAGACAATCACCTTGCGCGCCCGATAGTGACGCATGATGGTACCCTCAACGGTAACACCAGCAACTAGCGGTTGACCAATTTGGATGTTGCCATTATTTTCGAGCAAGAATACTTTATCGATCGAGACGGTGCTGTCTGGTTCTCCAGATAACAGTTCGATGTCATAAAAGCGACCTGGTTCGACCCGCATTTGCTTGCCACCAGTTTCGATAATTGCGTAAGTCATAGATTTAATGATGTGAAATGCCGTACGGGTAGTCTCTTTCTTAGGTGCTGAGACATTTGTGAGTTGTAACCCGATCCGAGCTTAAGTTATAGACAGCCCCTTATTATGACAGATCTGACTCGATCGCGTCAATATTTTTTTAGTAGCGATCGACCTGAATCCGTGCCGTCTCCGATAACTGTGGAATGTCTGTATACTTACCCAATGCTGACATGATGATGCCATAACCAGCGATCGCCAACGTACCCAAGAACACCGTATTCCGCAATACCTGAGTTATCGCCCCCAAACCGGGAATTCCTGGTAGGACAGCTTGCAACAACAATCTACACAAAGATAGCAGAATGCCAATCAGAATCGCTTGAAACACATTAAAGCGAATAAAGCGGCTAATTTGAGGATTGACCGCCACGCCAGCGTATAACAATAAGAATAGAATGAAACCACCAAAGCCACTATAGATTCCCACTAGTGGCATCAGTGGCCCGTACAATTGTTCGACGATTGGGAATTGCCCGAAGATAAAGTCACCAAAAAAGTATGCATTCACGATCGGCAGTAAATAAGCCAAACCCCCGAAAAATCTGTCTGCTACTGTCTCCTCACTTTGCCAACTCATGCGATCTACCCCCAGATCTAACTACAGTAATCGTTTCTCCAGCATACCGTAATTACTTAGACAATACATTCCGTGGGAAAAATTCCGCAGCAGCCTTGAGCCTTTCCGTATCGGCTGCACTAGCGATGGCACCTTTTCCCGTACCATCATATTTCGCTTCTAATTCTACCTTAATGCCTTGGATTGTTTTCCAATCATCCACACTGGTTGTATTGAATTCGCAAATGTAGTATGGAATGGCTGCATCGCACCGTCGCGATACTGGTAACAGATTGGGCTTAACGGGCGGTGTTGCGGCGTTTATTATATCGGGTTGTTTGGTATCTTTATCTCCATAAACTCTAGCAGAAACATTGAACTTATCCATTCTTTTAATCAATGTATCGCCACCAGACTTGCCATCTATTTGCAGATTTAAACTACCATCTTTTCTTAAAGCGTAGACTCGCTCCTCAATCAAATAAATAGGTCTGCCTACAGCATAAGTATTGGCATCGGCTGAAAGTCCAGTAATATCAATTTTATAACTAGTGCCAGAGATAGCTCCGTCATCTACATACTTAAAAGTCCGCATGTTTCCAGCTTCGTCTGATATAGCGGCGGAAACTTGTTCGAGATCTGGAGTTGCTTTGGTAGCCAAGCAAAAATCTGTCGTACTGGGACTAGAATAGTCTCCATTAATATCATCAAGTTGACAACGTTTGTCACGAGCCTCTTTTAATCTTGTCGGTCTGACGATCGTTGCCGACGGTAATGTCGTTGTTGATGGTGTTCCAAGTTTGCAGTTTGCTTCTGACTCTGAGTCATTTGTAACTATTATTTCTGTGCCTGTAAATGCACTAGTAATTTCTTGACATAAGGTCAACGGTGATGATAAAGCTCTCCGAATAGTAATTTTAGAAGAACCTGGCATATTATCGGGATCGCCCACAGGTACTTTTTCTATTTTAACGACTGGAAACAATCTGTCGTTCATTTGTTCGCCAGATTGCTTGATATCATTACCGATTAGCTCTAGCACAGCCGATAAATTTTGACTGGAATCAATATTTTTTTTGTCTGTATTAAAGCTACGACTAGCCTCAATAAAAGCATTGGTTGCCAAACCGCCAACTATAAACATGATTGATAAGCCGACTATTAATTCTAACAAGGTAAATCCTTCGTTAGAGTTTTTATCTTTATTCAAAGTCGGTAAAAGTGCCTTCAAGATCGTAAACTTTTTCTTCATCTGTTGAGCCATTATAAAATATTTCCACTTTAAATTTTCGATATTTATCGCTGCAATCAGCAGCAACTTCGCAATAAGTAACTCTTGATTGATAATTTCTACCCATTGCTTTAACTATTAAAGGATGGGTAGCTTCAGTTTTTATTTCGGGCGCAAGTGGATCGGTTGGTAAATCGGAAATTCTTCTAGATCGAATATCATCGAATACTCGCTGGGCAATAATTAGAGCACCCGTCCGAATCTCACTTTTAGAGTTATTTATTTTGGCATATAGAAATACTGGCATTGCATACGCAAGACAGACACCTAGTGTTGTCAGAGCGATCGCTGTCTCTACCAAGCTAAACCCTCGATCTGACGTCTCTTTTGTTTTATTTTTTAATATAGGATTTAATATTGCTTTCATCTGGAGTATATATATTCTGTGAATCGACATTTAAATACTTGCTAATTGAATTAACTCTACGATCAGAACACTGGTTGTGGTGGACTTCCTCCATCGTTAAGATCTGTGTTTGCCCCATATGAAGCCGCATTATTTTGAGCGTAAGTATAAATATCAACTAGACCTAGCCTACCAATAGAAATAACTGCTATTTTGGCCTTGCTAGTATTTTGAAAATCTCTAATAATGAATTGTCTGGGTGTAGCAACAATTCCTCGATTGTCGAAGCAAATATTCCAATTTAAGTCATTGTTAGGAATTGTTGCTGACACTGGAGCACCAAATGTTACTGCGGTGGAGAAATCTGTAATGCCTACTTGAGGTGGTAAATCGAGATCTAGTTGTGATGCCATTTGCCAACGCAATGCAGCAGGAGGATCGAGATTCTCTTTGACACTACAATTAGCTGCATATTCAACAACAAAATTGCTTGGGATCCCGCCATCGTAGCTAGCGCGATTTGTAAATTTTGGTCTGAGGCGATAAGCTTGGTTACTGGAAATCGCTTTCGATCGAATCAGGTTGAGCTGGCTCTTAAATTGTAATGAGCCATCGCGCAACGGTTTATTCAATGCCAACAATGAAGGTACTGCTATTCCCATGATGATGCCAATAATGCTCACAACTACTAGCATTTCTACTAAGGTGAAACCTTGAGCGTTATATTTAGGCGATTGGCTCGTCACAGTCAATGACTCCTCACTGAAGATAAAATTTTGAAATTACTGATGGCTGATGTTTCTCGGTATTGCTCCGACGGAGACTCGATCGCGAACACTCATCTGTCAGCATTATTAACATTCCCAGATAATGAGAAGAAATTACAAACAGCGACTTTTATTGGTGTAAACTTTTTTGCAGGGCAATTTGGATCCCTAGATACATAGCAGATCTAGCATCCGCGTTCTGTCGATCGATTGTAGATGCTTTGGAGTCAATCTTAGCCTGTTTTTCCGATCGCAAATGTGACTGCGATCGCTAAGTAGTTTCACTTAAAACAATCTGTCAATTTCAAAATGTATCTCAGTAAATTTCCAGACGATCGCTCGACGAGTTCGAGTTTGAGACGAAACCATGCTTGCGAGTAATATCTAAATCACTAGTAAAAATGACCAACTTATCTACGCTTACTGAATATCGATGCCGAGTCGATCTCGATCTTTACAGCTCGCCGCTGTGTGAGGGTTTAGCTACTCAAGCAGCAGCAAACCGACATTTGCGAATCGAATCGATCGCGCCAACAGAACAGGCTCTGCCAGTACGATTGTGTGAGGATGATTATCATGCGTGGTTGAAGCTGGAGGATGTAGATCGGCTAGAATTAGCCACAGATATTTATCAAGCGGCAACCATCGACCGCACGACGATCGCCGCTAAAATACCTGAAGTTATTGCCTTTACTCTAGCTGCCATGCAGATACCCAATCGCTACTTGTGGGGGGGAACTGTGGCACCTAATTATGATTGTTCGGGTTTGATGCAGGCGGCATTTGGCTCGGTAGGCGTCTGGTTACCGCGAGATTCTTATCAACAGGAGGCTTTTGTCGAGCAGATCTCGATCGACGATCTGTTACCTGGAGATACGATCTTTTTTGGAACGCCAGCCAAAACCGACCATGTGGCACTGTATTTAGGTGACTTAAAATATATTCACAGTTCGGGAATTCAGATGGGTAGAAATGGGATTGGAATCAATATTTTGACCGATCGCACGGAAGATCCCGTCAGTTGCGGTTACTATAGTAAACTACGCTGTTGCGGACGAGTGATGCGCAGTTATGTGAGCAAAGCCGACTAATTTTTGACAGGGTTAGTCGGCGATCTCCAGAAATTTATCCTGGTGGCGGTCGGTTGTAACTGAGATCTTCAATTACACTGTTTATAAATGTGCAAACTACCGCCCCAGACAAAGCCAGATGTCGATCTCCTTACAGAAAATATCTGAAAATGATGGCGGCTAGTTGGCTCTAAGGATTAGAATCGTTGGCATACATCGATTTCGTATCGTTCGGGGAGAGACTACGCCCACAGCACGAGTAGCCCCTTCATTGAACGAGCGCATCGAGGATTAGAAACAAGTAAAGTTGAGGCAGTCGATCGTGACCGAAGATGATAAGTTTCCAGTACCTGCTACACTTTCCGATCGAGAAGTAGAAATAATCGAACTGGTTACTGCTGGCTTGACTAACAAGGATATTGCCGATCGATTAGAAATTAGCAAACGGACTGTAGATAACCACATTAGTAATATTCTCGAAAAAGCAGGTACTGGTGTCGATAATCGGGTGGCTTTAGTCCGATGGGCACTTCAATGGGGCAAGGTTTGTTTGAATGATATTAATTGTTGTTCGTTACCAGAACGGGAGTAGGGTAGTGGATAGTGGATAGTGGACAGTGGATAGTGAATAGAAACTTTGAACGCAAGCATCCTTTTATAGTTCACCTTGTCTCCCCGTCTCTCATTCTCCCTGTCTCCTTAGTCACCTAGAACAGCAGGATGCCCCCGCTGTACCACGAGGGTACTCCCTTTTGCTTTGTCAGCGGTGGATTGGTCGGGTCACCCGACCAGTAGAGGAATGCGAGTGAGCGGACGATTGCACCCGCCCACAAACTAGCAGGCGCAGCCCTAGCGCGATGGGCGGGTTTATGAGGACGCGAACAAATTCCTTGTTTTTCCACGTCAAAACATTGCTTGTCGATATCACATGTGATATTATTGAGCGTATGGAACAAATACTTACCATCGTTTGCAAACTTAGCCCAACGACAGAACACGTTGCCCAAATTGAGGCAACACTGAAGGCATTTGCTGATGCTTGCAACTATGCCAATGAAGTAGTTAAGCCTCAGACGACAAGCTCTGTAACCATCCAAAACTTGGTTTATCAAGACTTGCGCTCTATGTTTGGGCTTAGTGCTAATCTGGCTGTTCGTGTTTGCGCTAGAGTTGGAGCCAATCGGAAAACTGCTAAAGCCAAGAAGAAAACAGTAGAGTCTTTTGATGCTACAAGCATCGATTATGATGCCAGAATCTTCGACTTCAGACAGAAAGACAACGTTGTCAGCTTGACGCTGATGAATGGTCGTTATCGCATTCCATTGGATATTGGAGAATATCAAGCTGTTAATCTTGACGGCAAGAAGCCAACATCTGCCCAACTCTGCAAACATCAAGATGGTAGCTACTACATCCACATCCAAGTAAAAACTATTCCACCAGACACCACCGAACCAGAAAGGGTCATCGGTGTAGATCTGGGACGTTCTGACATTGCCGTGACTAGTGACGGCGACAGTTGGAGTGGTAAAGATATCAAAGCAACTAGAGATAGATTTGCTCGAACCAGAGCATCGCTCCAAAGCAAAGCCATGAAAGGTACTAGATCGACACGGCGCAGGTGCCGCAAGATCTTGAAACGACTCTCGGGCAGAGAGCGACGTTATCAAACGAATCAAAATCATGTCATCAGCAAAACCATCGTGTCTAAGGCAAAAGCTAGTAAGTCTAGCATTGCTTTGGAAGATCTGACCGGAATCCGAGAACGAACCAATCAACAGCCGAGGTCTAAGACTGAACGCAGACGCTCCAATAGCTGGGCGTTTTATCAACTGCGAATTTTCTTGACCTACAAAGCGATTGGGGCTGGAGTCAAAGTAGTGATGGTTAACCCGCGCTACACGTCCCAGATGTGCCATAAATGCCTGCACATCCACCCTGTCAAGGGGCAGTCTTATCGTTCTGGTAAAAGATTTAAGTGCGGTCATTGTGGTTTTGTTGGTGATGCTGATTCAAATGGCAGCATGAATATTGCTGCTCTTGGAGTGCCAGTCAATGCGCTCGAAGGTTCGATATTGTCTTGCAACTTGCGCAGAACATATCAGGGCTATTACAAGCCCCCGCTATATTGTGAGCCGTCAGGCGAAACAATTAGCGGTGGGTAGTTGACAGCATTACGGTAAGATCGATAAAACATGCTGAGTGAGTATTCTAAAGGCGATTTGCCGCAGCAAAGCTACGCGATCGACGATGATTCAGTTCTTATCGAGTTAAATACTTATGGATTTTAATAATTTAGTTACCCAGCTCAATGCTGGGACGATTCTGCCAGAAGGAATCGTCCTGATTACGCTGTTGGGAATTCTAGTTGGAGACTTAATTTTTGGGCGCAGTATTGCCCGCAATCTTTCCTATTTTGCGGTAGGCGGATTGGTATGTTCGCTAGTGGCTCTAATCTTGCAGTGGGATAATCCGCAGCCAGTCTCGTTTATTGGGGCATATAGTAGCGATCCACTCAGTGTAGTGTTTCGGGCGATCGTCGTGCTGTCGGCTGCGGTGACAATTCTGATGTCGATTAGCTATGTGGAGCAGACAGGAACTGCGCTAGCTGAATTCGTGGCAATTTTATTGACAGCCACTTTGGGGGGGATGTTTCTCTCTGGATCTACCGAGCTAGTCATGATTTTCGTGTCGTTGGAAACCCTGAGTATCTCATCTTATTTGATGACTGGGTACATGAAACGCGATCCGCGATCGAATGAAGCAGCCCTAAAATATCTACTGATTGGGGCATCTAGTTCGGCGGTATTTTTGTACGGCATATCTTTACTGTACGGCTTATCTGGCGGGGAAACGACACTGGAGGCGATCGCCAGAGGCATTGCTGGGGCTAGTGGTAGTCTATCGTTGGGCTTAGTTGTCTCTTTGGTATTTACGATCGCGGGAATTGCTTTTAAAATTTCGGCGGTACCATTTCACCAATGGACGCCAGATGTTTATGAAGGTTCGCCAACTCCAGTAGTTGCCTTCTTGTCTGTCGGTTCCAAAGCTGCTGGCTTCGCGCTGGCAATTCGCTTGTTGGTTACCGCTTTCCCTCAAGTCATCGAGCAGTGGCACTTTGTCTTTACCGCACTGGCGATTTTGAGTATGGTGCTAGGGAATGTCGTTGCTCTAGCACAAACCAGTATGAAGCGGATGTTAGGATATTCCTCGATCGCTCAAGCTGGATTTGTGATGATTGGGATGGTCATTGGTACCGAGACTGGTTATGCGAGCATGGTATTTTACCTATTCGTTTACCTGTTCATGAACTTGGGTGCCTTTGCCTGCGTGATTTTATTCACACTACGCACAGGAACCGATCGCATTAGCGATTATTCTGGTCTATACCAAAAAGATCCCTTCCTTACCCTCTCACTGAGTATCTGCTTGCTGTCGCTCGGTGGGATTCCGCCCTTGGCAGGATTTTTCGGCAAAATCTACATTTTTTGGGCTGGCTGGAAAGCTGGTGCTTATGGTTTAGTCTTACTCGCACTGGTAACTAGTGTCGTCTCGATTTACTACTATCTCCGCGTCGTCAAGATGATGGTAGTCAAAGAACCCAATGAAATGTCGGATGTTGTCAAAAACTACCCAGCTACTAATTGGAACCTCCCTGGAATGCGCTCGCTGCAAGTGGCTACTCTAGCTGGATTGATTGCGACTTCCCTCGCAGGCATTCTTTCCAATCCCCTCTTTACGATCGCGAATGACTCTGTAAGCAACACGCCGATGTTGCAAGCTAGCGTGCAGCGACAAGTGGCGGTGAAGTAGTTGGGAGTTGGGAGTTGGGAGTTGGGAGTAGGTAACGGTTAGCACTATTTACTTAATAAACATCCGATCCTAAACACTCATCTTCTGCAAACTCCCCACTCCGCACTCTCCACTCGACACTCCCACTCCGCACTCCCCACTCCCCACTCAATGCGAATCGTCTTCTTCGGTACCCCTCAATTTGCCATTCCCACGCTGGAAAAACTTTTGGCAGAGCTACAATTTCAGGTGGTGGGGGTGGTAACGCAGCCGGATAAGAACCGTGGGAGAGGCAATAAACTATCGCCATCGCCGATTAAAGAGTTAGCGGTGGCGCATAATTTGCCAATTTGGCAACCCGCACGGATCAAAAAAGACCCCGAAACGATCGAAGCTTTACGCCAATTGGGGGCAGATCTATTTGTAGTAGTGGCATACGGGCAAATTTTATCGCAAGAAATTCTCGATTTACCAAAGTTAGGGTGTATCAACGTTCACGGTTCGCTGTTGCCTCAATAT
>NZ_PVWO01000653.1 GCF_003003845.1 Chamaesiphon polymorphus CCALA 037
GGCTCAGATTCATTCATCTTTTCCCCCTTATTTAGTAATTGTACCTCTTTCTATACTCTTTGAGCGGGAAGGGAGTAGTTGAAAAACAGGTTTTGCGATTGGCTATGAGTGCAGCAAATTTGCCTGATTCAGAAGAACACTTAGATTATTTGATTGAACACTTATCGTCTTTATCATTACTTGGGAAGGAAGTTAAAGAAAACATGTTTGAATTTGAATATGCCTTTGATAGTAAAGACATAATTAATGTCAAGGCTAAAAGATTAGGTTCTGATCGATACAAAATTCATAATGCTCTTGTCCCATTGCTTGAATTAAATTATTAGTATTTAACTAATTGATTTGCCAAATACCTTAATTAAGGAATAAACAAATAAACACAAATAAGGTGTAGCAAGAATTACTGGGATATACTTCTCGATTGCAGTTAAGCGAAAATACTTTTGAAGATCGGTGTCGTTTGAAAGAATTTCCCACTCCATACGATAGCATGGGAAGGGTAAATGAGATTCCATCTTATGGATAACTTTAAATTTAAGTCTATTAAGCTGTTTATATGAATTAATATTTATATACCACGCTAAACAAAGACATAATCCAAGGACTGACATAGTAAGAATAACAACACTCTGCGATCCTTGGAAAAGCTCTTTGTTGCTTGTAATGGAAAGCAAAGCTAGAAGAGCCGATAATATCGAAGTATAAAGACTAGCTATTTGAACTCTTCGTGAACTTACTCTATCTGCCATTTCAACATATAGTTTATACTGCTCTAAAAAATGAGTATTAAATTCATTCCCATAACTTTGTTTTGTGGGTAATTCTTTGCCATTAGGTTTATCTTCGTCAGAAGCAAGATTGGATATGGGGCTAGGCTTTTCATTTTGCATATTATTCAGATCCATTCTCATACTGATGACTTGTGATCGCTCGATGCTCGGTGGGAAGAAGTCAATCCCTATCGTGAGGGAAATTCTTTATCTATATTGGCAAAATTGCAGCCGCTTTAGAGCGGAAATTAGAAATTAACCGCAAAAAAATACGATATTCTCGATCGAGAATACCATACTTGTCTTGGCGATCGGTGTCTGATGTCTTAACTATTTATTGCCAGCTTCAATTTTGTCGTAGACACCACCATCTTCAAAGAATTTCTTCTGAACGGTATTCCAACCACCATAGTCGGCGATCGTACTGAGCGTTTTTACCTGCGGGAAGCGAGGATCTGCGACTGTCGCTGCTGGGCGATAACCTAATTTTACAAATTCGGCTTGCGATTCGGGCGCGAACATGTATCTAGCAAAAGCTTCCACGACTTCGCGATTGCCATGTTTTTCAACATTTTTATCGACAATCGCCACTGGACTTTCGATCGAAATATTCACATCTGGCACGACATAATCGAGCGATTGACCTCTTTCTTTAGCAAAGATAGTCTCATTTTCATAGTTTAATAAAGCATCGCCCTGTCCCTGTTTGGCAAACGCATCGGTAGCTTCGCGGGCATCTTTGGGCTGAACGACGACATTTTTGAAGGCGTTAGTTACGAGTTCCATGGCTTTAGCTTCATTTCCGCCAGCCTTAATCGCACTATTCCATAATGCTAAGAAATTCCACCGCGCGCCGCCAGAGGTTTTGGGGTTGGCGGTTACCCATTTGACATCGGGACGCGCCAAATCTGCAAAAGATTTGATTTGCTTGGGATTGCCGGGACGGGTGACGATCGCGACGACGCTGCGCGCGACAATAGCATTATTGGGTAACTTCTTATCCCAATCCTTTGCTACTAGAGAAGATTGGGCTAGTTTATCGACGTCGCTACCTACCGCTAAATGCACGATATCGGCAGGTAAACCATCAATTACGGCGCGGGGTTGCGAACCAGATCCGCCATATGTTTGTTTGAAAGTGACTTTCTGGTTTTGCTCTTGCTGCCATTTGGCGGCAAACTTTCTAATAATTACATCGTGAGCGGCTTTGGGGACAGCATAGCCAACGAGGGTAATTTCGACATCCTTTTTTTGTCCCGCACCAGACTGGGAAGTGTTGCTACTGTTGCCGCAAGCTGCCAAATTTATGCTCAAACTCGCACCAATCAGTACTCCTGCGATTGCCTGTCTCCTACGAAGAATCGATCTTGTCACCCGTTGGCTGACCGTCATGACGTTGCCTCTAAAAATATATCTACTGTATTCTACTATATTTAGGTCGGAATAGTGTTCAAGTCTAAAGATCGTCTTAGCAACATCCACACTATAGGTCAATGGAGTGGGTTTTAGGCTTTAGGTTTTAGGCTTTAGGCTTTGGGCTTTAGGTGTAGCTGTTAGGCGCATAGCTTATTCTCGATAGAGCGAAGACTTGGCAACGAGCGGTTTGCAGAGCGCGTACAAACCCGCAATAATAGCGATGGTTAGGACAATTACAACCAAGGGAAATTTACCGATTAATTCGCCAGGGAGAATGCTGAGAAAATGTTTGGGTTGGGTAACCAAGCTCCAGCTATTAAAACGCAAGAATCTACCGATATAAATCCCGATCGCACATAATATATGCAGGCTTAATTCGGCAAAGTTTGTATAGCGATCCCAATGATTTTTGCTAAAATAGATATCTAAATTTACCAGTGAAAATACATAAGAAAACCAACCAGTACCGATAAAGATAATATAAATT
>NZ_PVWO01000654.1 GCF_003003845.1 Chamaesiphon polymorphus CCALA 037
TCGATTATTAATCAGTGGCGTTATCGATGCCGTCGAAGAAACCCACGGTAAATTAGTCCCGATCGAATATAAAAAAGGCCGAATGGGGAAGCATTTAAGCGACCATTTTCAGCTCTGTGGTGCGGCATTATGTCTTGAAGAACGGATGGGAAAATCGATCGAATATGGCGAAATTTTCTATCATGCCAATCGTCGGCGCGAGCGGGTGATGTTTACACCACAACTCCGGCAAGCCACAGAAGCAGCGATTCAAGCGGCGCGCATTGCTGGTGAATTTCCGATGCCTACCCCCATTAACCATCCCAAAAAGTGTCAGGCGTGCAGTCTTGAGCATATTTGTCTACCCAATGAAATGCGGTTATTAATTGATAATTGATAATTGATAATTGATAACTGGTTTTTAATTCAAATTAGTAAGAAATAGACCTTGATTTTTATCGGAATAAACTATGTCAATTTTATATGTTACTCAGCCTGATGCTGTATTGAGCAAGCAGTACGAAGCCTTTCAAGTGGCTCTCAAACAAGAGGATGGTAGTTGGCAAAAACAAAAGGTACCAGCACAGACATTAGAGCAAGTTGTCTTGATGGGCAATCCGCAAGTGACTGGCGATGCGCTAATGTATGCCCTAGAATTAGGATTGCCAGTCCATTATTTGTCGAGTTTTGGAAAGTATTTGGGTGCGGCTTTGCCGGGACACTCTCGTAATGGGCAATTGCGATTGGCGCAGTATCGGCTGTATGACGATCCCGTCCGCCGACTGGCACTGGTACAGTCGATCGTGCAGGCAAAGATTCACAACCAATATACCGTCCTCTATCGCCACGGACAGAAGAATAATCCCCTCAAAGAGCGGCAGAAACAGGTATTCGCTCAGGATTCGATCGATAAAACACGCGGAATAGAAGGGATTGCTGCGAAGGAGTATTTTAGTTATTGGCCTGCGATGCTTAATTCTGGCTGGAAATTTACTGGGCGCAATCGTCGTCCGCCGACAGATCCAGTTAACTCATTATTGAGTTTTGCCTATGGACTCCTGCGGGGTCAGGTGACAGCCGCCGCACACATGGCTGGACTCGATCCTTATATCGGCTATTTACATGAGGTGCATCACGGCCAACCCGCTTTGGTGCTAGATTTGATGGAAGAATTTAGATCGATCGTCGCCGATAATTTGGTGTTGAGCGTCATCAACAATCGTCAGCTTCAAGTAGATGATTTTACGGAAAGCTTGGGTAGTTATCGATTGACAGATGGGGCGCGGAAGACCTTTCTTCAGGCTTTTGAAAAGAAGATGAGCGATGAGTTTACCCATCCAGTGTTTGGCTATAAGTGTAACTATCGCCGATCGATCGAGTTGCAAGCGCGGTTATTAGCAAGGCATCTACAGGAGGAGGTTCCTTATAAGCCTTTAATTTTGAGATGACCGCTTTATTTTATCTGATTATTTACGATTTACCAGACAATAAGGCAGCTAATAAACGGCGGAATCGTTTACATAAGCTATTAGGCGGTTATGGTAAATGGGAGCAGTACAGCGTGTTTGAGTGTTTTTTGACAGCGGTGCAGTTTGCCAAATTACAAACCCAAATCGAGCAATTAATTAAGCCAGAGGAGGATTCGGTGCGGATTTATGTTCTCGATGCTAAGTCGGTACGACGGACGATCGTGTATGGGTCGGTGAAACCAGAACGAGAATCTGTAATTTTATTGTGATACGATAATATTATGAGTTTTTGGCAAAGCTAGAGCGGGGTCATTTTCCCTGGGAGGTTCGCCAAAACGCCAGAACCCAGATAAGTAAATACTTTGAGATCCTAAGTTCGTAAATATCGAATGTCGATCGAGCTGCTGTTGCAGGTCAGAAAGTAGGTTTGCCAAATATGGTACTATAACCTATGTATGGCAGGGGTTTCTAACCCCGGGGTCGCTATAGCCTGAATCCCGCTTGCGGGACTGAAACATATCACGTAAAGTTGGATCTGGTAAAGGCAGTGGTCGCTATAGCCTGAATCCCGCTTGCGGGACTGAAACTGATATACAGAGTCATTGAGATGTGAGATGTATCGAGTCGCTATAGCCTGAATCCCGCTTGCGGGACTGAAACGCTGGGTTTGGACTGCTGTAGTCTCTAGTAATTCCGGTCGCTATAGCCTGAATCCCGCTTGCGGGACTGAAACTACTGTAGACAGAATTCTGCGCGACCAACGACGTGCCGATGTCGCTATAGCCTGAATCCCGCTTGCGGGACTGAAACATTGTCGACGAATACTCGATGATCGGCAAAGAAGACGTCGCTATAGCCTGAATCCCGCTTGCGGGACTGAAACATATTAGCGGAATATCTTTAGTTAAAAAGCATTCGTAGGTCGCTATAGCCTGAATCCCGCTTGCGGGACTGAAACTATCCCTAGCCGCACTTGTAAAAATCACCTCGGCAAGTCGCTATAGCCTGAATCCCGCTTGCGGGACTGAAACCTTTGACTTGTTAGCTGGCAAGATTATCGATATGGTCGCTATAGCCTGAATCCCGCTTGCGGGACTGAAACTATAGATGATATCTATAGCATAGTATTCTCAGCCATCCTCTAAACTCACGGTTCGCTCATTTTGGAGAGAGGTAGTCAAATTGGGTTAAAGTTTGACAATGAGCAAGCCTGTAACCTTA
>NZ_PVWO01000148.1 GCF_003003845.1 Chamaesiphon polymorphus CCALA 037
GAACTTTCCAGTTGAGATTTATACTTGCCTTGGGCCACAATCTGATGACCCTCCCTGAAAATGAGCGAACCGTAAGTTGCTTGATGCAGATTGGGACAACATCGCTCTAGAAAGCGATGCCGATTTAGCGATTTCCCTGCCGATCGATCGGCTCGCCTATATTATCTACACATCCGGCTCCACCGGACAACCCAAAGGTGTCATGGTGCAGCATGATTCCTTGGCAAATTATACTGCCGCAGCGATTGAGGAATATACGATCGGCGATCGCGATCGTGTACTTCAATTTGCCTCGCTGAGTTTTGATGCGGCGGCGGAAGAAATTTTCCCCTGCTTGACGTGTGGGGGAACGCTGGTATTGCGAACCGAAGCCATGCTTAGTTCGATCGCGATTTTTCTCCACACCTGCGAGGAGTGGCAAATTACCATCCTCGACTTGCCCACCGCCTTCTGGCATCAGATGGTAACGGAAATGGAAACCCAGAAATTAACCCTACCCGATCCGGTGCGGTTGGTGATTTTGGGTGGTGAAAAAGCCTCGCGAGATCGCTTTAAAACCTGGCAAAAACTGGTAAAACCTCACGTCCGCCTCGTTAACAGTTATGGGCCGACTGAAGCCACAATTGTCACCACTAAGATCGATTTATCCGCGCTCACAGATGAAGAATTAACCGGACGCGAACTGCCGATCGGTACCCCAGTTGCCAATGCCAGCACCTATATCCTCGACTCATCCCTCCAACCGACTCCCATCGGCATCCCTGGCGAATTGTATATCGGTGGGGCGGGTGTGGCGCGCGGCTACCTCAATCGTCCCGATCTCACCGCACTGGCGTTTATTCCCGATCCCTTCAACCCCAATGCCCGTCTGTATAAAACAGGCGATCGCGTGCGGTATTGGGCGGATGGGACGATCGAATTTCTGGGGCGGATCGATCGACAGGTAAAAATACGCGGCTTTCGGATCGAATTGGGCGAGATCGAAGCCTTGCTAAATCAACATCCCCAAGTGCGCGAAAGTCTGGTTATCGATCTCCCAGATGCCAACGGGGATAAGCAAGTCATCGCCTATATCGTCCCTGAAACTGGCTCCGAACTTACCATCCGCAGCCTCCGCCGTCTACTGGAAACGAGATTGCCTAAATATATGATGCCAGCGGGATTCATGTTACTAGCCTCCTTCGCGCTCAATGCTAACGGCAAGATCGATCGTCAGATGTTACCCGCTCCAGAACTAGATCGATCGGATTTAGATAACGTATTTATCGCCCCGCGCAATGCGATCGAGACGGAAATCGCCCGCATTTTTAGTGAGGTATTAAATCTAGATCGCGTCGGTGTCGATGATGACTTCTTTGAATTGGGCGGACATTCTTTACTCGCTACTAAGTTAATCGGGCGATTGCTATCGAGTTTTGAAGTACCGCTATCGATCGTCGATCTCTTTCAGTCGCCAACGGTTGCGGGTTTGGCAGAACGGATCGATCGACTCTCACTCGATAATCGATCTTCCCTGCGTCCAATCGATCGCACCTTCGCCACCTCCGTACCGCTCTCCTTTTCCCAAGAATCGATCTGGGCGTGGCATCATGCGGGGAGTAAGAGTTCCGCGCTTAATAGTTCGATCGTGTTGCGGATTACAGGCGATCTCAATCCAGCCGTCGTCGAACGTAGCTTTAATGAAATTATCCGCCGCCATGAAATCCTGCGGACGGTATTTCGCGAAGTTGACGAACGACCGATCCAGTTTATCTTACCCACATTACATATACCTTTGGGCTATCGCGATTTACAACCCTTACCCCCAGCCGATCGAGAATCAGCCGCCTTTAACCTCGCGATCGATCTTGCCACCCCCGAATTCGATCTCGCCGTCGCCCCCCTCCTGCGAACTAATCTACTCCAACTCGCTCCCCAGGAACATTGGTTATTAATCACGATCCACCACATCATTACCGATGGCTCTTCCTTTAGCTTGCTAATTGACGAATTGCACCAACTAATCCAAGCCTTCGATCGCGGTTTACCCTCTCCGCTTCCCGCCGTACCCCTGCAATACGCCGATCTTGTCGCTTGGCAACAACAGCCCGAACATGCAGAAGCGATCGCCGCACAACTAGCCTACTGGCACCAAAAAATATCGATCGATAATAATACCGTCAACCCATCCACTGCCGAACCATTGAGTCCACAATCCAAATATCATTTCAGCCAATTTCCTACATCCCTAGTTGAGGCGATCGAATCCCTGAGTCGTTCCCTCAATGTTACGACATTTACCGTCCTCGCCACCGGATTGCAACTCGCACTAGCCGCCGAAAGCTGTAAATCGGACATCGCGATCGTCACCACCGTTGGCAATCGGACGATCCCCCAAACACAACAAATGCTGGGTTGCTTTATCAACGAAGTAATTTTGCAATCGAAATTCACACCCGATCTCACTGGTAAGATGGCTCTCCACCAACTCCAACTCGATATCCAACAAGCGATCGCCCATAAAGATGTGCCCTTCGAGTCGGTACTCGATGCGATCGAACAGCACGGACAAATCGACATCGCCGCCAGTCTCACCGTGACAAATTCAACTCAAGGTGTCGCGCCCATCCCTGGCTGGGAGCTAGTAGAAATGCAAACCAAACAGCAACATTGGGACGACATTTCTGCCGAACTATATGCCCCAGAAACGCCCCTAGAATTCTACATAGAAATGTCCAAACCCATGCGAGTCATGGTCAATTATGGCATCGAAAGGTATATAGAAGAGTCGATCGCCCAACTCCTCGCTAGCTATGAATCGATCCTAACCCAGCTCGCGATCGATCCCGAAATCTCGCTCTCTGAATTGCGATCGCGCCTTCCTCACCACCATACCCAAATTCCAATGCCATAATCTTCACAATTTAGTTGCAAGTAAATATCAATAAGTGTAAGATTTTACTTAGTCTTTTAATAATAAATACTATATTTCTCGATTGCCCACGGCAGACCAACGGTCAACGATACACATCGGCTTTGGGGTCAATTTTTCGCGCTCATATAGCAAGGAGTCTTGCTTTCTGTGGGTTTTTGCGGTGGCATAGCCTTTGGCAAAAGCATCAATAGATAGATCTGAATTGTTGAAGTATCTAAAAAATATTACGTCCGATGTCTAAGAAAAAAACCATGAATCTCTTTCTGTCGCGCCAAAAACTCTTTACCTCTGGTGCCTTTTTGCCACTCTGCTTTGTAATTAACATTTTGGCGATCGCTATATCAACTCCCGTTTATGCGCAATCTTCTATTGAGAATAATTCCGATCGAGGTCAGTCCTCGGTACCAGCCGCAAATCGATCGCCGCGCAAATTATTAGCTCAAGCCGCCACAGTCAAAATTACGGGTGTCAAAGTCAGTACCACGGAAAAAGGAATCGAAATTCGCCTCGAATCGCCTACGGTAACTATTCCCCAACCAGCTAGTCAAAACTCAAACGTCACAGTTACTTACGATATCCCCAACGCCACCCTCGCTTTACCCAATGCGATCGAATATCGGGCAGTTAATCCCGATCCGGGGATTGCCGAAATCTCCGTCGTCCAAGTCACTCCCACCTCCGTGCGCGTCAGCATTACTGGCAAAGAAGCATTACCAGCAATTACTGTCGCCACAGGTACCGATAGCTTAGTGTTTAGTGCGGTACCCACGAATGTCTCGGCGGCTGGCGAAGAAATCGAAATCATTGTCAAAGGCAAGCGCAAGGTGGGTTATTTTATCCCCAATGCATCGAGTGCAACTGGTACGAATACACCGATCTTGGAAACACCATTTTCGGTACAGATTATTCCACCGGAATTAATTCGCGACAGGCAAGCAACCCAAGTTAAAGAAACCCTCTCTAACGTCAGCGGGGTCATATTTAATGGCGACGGTCAATCGCGCGGTGGGGAACAGTTAATCATTCGCGGGTTTTCGGGTGGTGCGATCGTGCGAGATGGCTTCAGACGCGGCGATATTGATGGAGTCACGCCACCGACGACCGATATTGCTACTGCCGAGCGGATTGAAGTCCTCAAAGGGCCAGCTTCCATTCTCTCTGGCGCGATCAAACCTGGCGGGTTAATTAACCTAGTCACGAAAAAACCGCTCAAAGATCCGTTTCGGGAAGTAGAAATATCGATCGGCAGTCGCAATTCTACTCGCTCTCGGTTTGATTTTTCCGATCGCCTCACTCCCGATGGCAATATTCTCGGTCGCATCAATGGGGTATTTGAAACTGGCAATAGCGTGCGCGACCTGATTACCAGCAATCGTAAGATTGTGTTTGCACCTACCGTCACCGGAAAAATTGGCGATAATACCGACTTAAACGTATCGATCGAATACATCAATGGCAGACGTGGAGCAGATTTTGGGTTGCCAGCAGTCGGGAATAAAGTTGCTGATGTGCCGATTAATCGCATCATTAACGAACCAGACGATACCGTTACCAATACCGCCATCCAGATCGGCTATAACATCGAACATCGCTTCACTCCGCAATTCAAGCTCAAAAATAGCTTTCAGTATTCATCCTATCAATTTGACTTTGGCGTAGTTGCCTTACCGACATTTAACGATACGCTCAATGCTGTCGTTCGCTTGCCCGCCAACCAAACCGCCTTACTCAAAGACTATACCTTTCAAACTAACTTAATCGGTGAATTTAAAACGGGTTCTGTCAGCCATACGCTGCTAGCTGGAGTCGATTATATCCGCCGCGATAGTCGCACTAGCAATAGCCTCAATCGCACCCCTAGTATTCTGGATTTATTTAATCCCACCTATGGATTGGTCAAACCCAGCCAAGCCGCCCTCGCGCCCTTTACCGACAATCTCGTCCTTTCCGATAGTTATGGAGCCTATATCCAAGACCAAATCGGTCTGACCGATAACCTCAAACTCCTCGCCAGCCTTCGCTACGATACCATCTCTCAAAATAATAACGATCTACTCGCAGGTACCAACACTCCCAGCACCGCTACCGCATTAACTCCCCGCGTGGGTTTGGTATACAAAGTTATTCCCAACGTCTCCCTCTATGGTAGCTACTCTCAATCCTTCAAACCCAACACCGACCTCAACGCCGCCGGACAAGTGCTAGAACCCCAGCGCGGTCAAGGTTACGAGTTTGGGGTCAAATCCGAACTATTTGACGGCAAAGTATTAGCGACACTAGCGTACTTCGATATTACCAGGAATAATGTTGCCGTCCCCGATCCTACCAGTGACTTCGGTTCGATCGCTTCTGGTCAGCAGCGCAGCCAAGGCATCGAAGTCGATGTCTCCGGCGAACTCTCTCCAGGCTGGAAACTAATCGCCACCTATGCCAATACCAATGGGCGAATCACTGCCGATAGCGATCCCGCGCTCGTTGGCAATAAGCTCTATGGCGTACCAGAAAATGCCGCGAGTCTATGGACTACCTATGAGTTTTTGCAAGGCGGCTTGAAGGGATTCGGTCTCGGTGCGGGGTTGAATTTTGTCGGCGAACGTCAAGGCGATTTGGCTAATAGTTATACTGCGGATGGTTATATAACACTCAATGCCGCACTCTTTTATAAGTCAGAAGATTGGCGATTTGGTTTGGCATTCAAAAATATTGGTGATGTTAAGTATGTAGAAACTCTAGGCAACCGTCGCGGTTCTGCCAATTTTTACGGCGATCCCTTTACCATTCAAGCAACAGCTTCTTGGCAGTTTTAAAAAGTAGCTGCCAGCCGTCAAATTTTGTAGCGATCGAGATTCAATGTTGAATCTCGATCGGTGGTACGGTTTCAACCTAAATATCGAGTGATTGTTTGCGATGAATTTAAACATTAAAACAATCGAGAAAATGGGACTACTGACATGTCTCTACATCTCTCAATCGTTTCCTGCGGCTTTCTTTAGTCAAACTGTTCCAGTTTTTCTCCGCCAACAAGGGGTTTCATTACAGTTTATCGGCTTACTTTCGCTGTTGATTTTGCCCCAAGTGCTACGATTTCTCTGGGCACCTTGGGTAGATAGCTATGGCAGAACTCAAAGAGGGCATTATAAATTTTGGATTATCGGCGCGCAGAGTGTGATGGTGGGACTGTTAATTATCTGCTCTTTGTTTAACCTCGAAACAGACTTTCCTTACATCATCGCGATCTTATTGTTGCTGTATATCGCGATCGCCACTCAAGACATTGCCACGGACGCACTCGCGATTGGCTTGCTTGACGAACGCGAACGCGGCATCGGCAATGGTATTCAAATTAGTGCTAACTCTTTGGGTGCGGTTCTGGGTGGCGGGGTGTTATTGCTACTGCTCGAAAATTTTGGCTGGCAAAAAAGTGTGGTAAATCTGGCGATCGCGATCTCACTGTTGGGGATACCGATCTATCTACATCGTGAAACAATTACCCCGATTGCGCCGCAAGTCAACAAGTGGGGTAACATCCGCTCGTTTCTAAATTTGAGCGTAAATCGCGACTGGCTGTTGGCAATTTGCATTTTTGGGATGAGTCTGGGGATGACATTACCCATGACAAAGATGCTATTAGTCGATCGGGGTTGGAGCTTGAGCGAGATCGGGATACTGATGGGGATCGTTGGTAATACAGTCAGTTGTGTGAGTGCGATCGTTGCTGGAACGATCGTGACAATATGGGGTAAAGATCGATCGATCTTGTTAGCTCAGGGATTTGCCATGTTTGCCATTGGTTCACAGCTATGGCTGGCGGCGGGTGTAGTCGATAAGTGGGCGATCTATGCGATCGTCTTGATGCTCCAATCGGCGATGAGTATGGTAATTACCTCGATTTATACCATCATGATGGATCGCGTTCGTCCTGATTCGGCAGGTACAGATTTTAGCATCCAAGTTTCGGTATTAACGATCGGTGGGATCGGCATTGGGGGTGGTTTTGGTGGGGCGATCGCTAGTAGGCTGGGTTATGGTGGCTTATTTACCATCGGTTTACTGGTAGCTGCGATCGGTATTTGTCTGACATATCGGTGGCTCCACCGCAAATTCCAAACATCTGCGACCTAGAGAAATAGAAATTACAACTAAAAAAATAACAAATATGACAGTTAGTACTTTCCAGCGGCGGGTCACACCATTAAATAAAATCGATTTAGAACAGAGTGATGCAGACAATTCATTTGAGTATGAATACTTTCCGGCAACCTTCGATGTGCTGGGGCCGATGCTGCATTCTTTATTTCAAGAACATTGGCAAGAATTGGGATTAGGCCATGTTGTTAATGGTAGCGTCTTAGAGTTAGAATTTGAGGCAGCACCCAAGGCTTGCTGGATGTATGATGGCTATCTGACGGTAATTGCCCCAGGCTGGCACATACACCTGTGCATCGGTGAAAACCAAGGTGGCCCAGAGCGCAGCAATTCTCCAGCACTACGTCAAGCCAGACAAGTCAGTCGGGCGGCATTATATCGACAATTAAATGCCCAAGGGAAACCACATAGTTGGGGAATTCAGTTTTGGAATGGGGAAGGCGAAAAAATGATGAGCATCTTTTTACCCAATCCATTTTTAGGCGAAGGTGAAGATTTTTTGCCAGAACATCAACCAGATCTCGCCAAACTAGCAGTGTACGAAAATCTACGGCAGATTTATGTATTGGGGACAATGGACATCCCCTATGAAACCAATCCTTTGACTCGTCCTTATATCTCCGTCTGTAAATCGAGTCGATGTAATAATGGTCGCGATTGGCAGTCAGTTTACGATGCGATCGCTGTAGAATTAAAAGCTGCTAATTTAGACGTAGATTTAACTGCGGCTGGCTGTCTGCAAGTTTGTAAAATGGGGCCGATTGTCTTCTATTCGGGCGACGATCGCGATCGCGAACATACTTGGTATACACGAGTAAATCCAGATGTTGCTAAGGAAATTGTCACTGAGCATTTAGGCAAAAATCGGAAATTAACTAGACACTTGTATCCCCAACCTTAGATAAAAATACGCGGCTTTCGGATCGAATTGGGTGAGATCGAACCGGGAGCAAACCTACTGGCGGAGGCTCGCACCCGATTTTGTTGATAATAGTTGTTTTTTAAACTCCTCAAGATAGAGCTGAGTCCCAATTGGGCCGGGTAATGCCAGACACATATAGCTAGGCATGAAATAGACTTTGCCTGCTTTGCTGGCTTTGAGCGATCGGGCGATCGGGTTTCTCTTCCAAGCTTGTTGGAGTTTAGTCAGTTGGTATTCCTCAAAACCGTTTGCTAGCGTACTTGCTGAGACATTGCGGAAGTTGTGCCCCAACAACACGATCGCATCTGCGGCATCGAGTTCGGGGAATGTTTCGATCGAAATCGGCGCGAAAGTCTCTGGTGGTGCTTGTCCAGATTGTTGCGGGTAGACTAGTTGAAAGCCTAAATCTTGGGGTAAAGAGCGACACCGATCGTGAATTTTGGTCACTAGCCCTACCTCGCGGAGGTCGGATGAAATCAGCATCAGTAACTTGGGAGCGGTGGCAACTAACGGAGCAAACGCTTGGCGGGCGGTGGTAATTTGTTGTTTCGTTTCTCGCAAGATCTCTGCGGCGCGTTCGGTACGATTAACGGCTTTGGCGATCGTCTGGAGATTGCCATTGGCATCGCCCCATTTAAGAATTAGTGTCGGTGCGATCTTCGACAGGATTGGATAGTGCTGGGTATTGGCGATATTCAGCCCCAAAATTAAGTCCGGTTTGGCTTTGACAATTGCTTCGATCGAGGGGGTGCCAACCATGCCCACATTGCCTAGCGATCCGGCGATCCGCTTTCCTAAATAGGGAATCTGTTGGCTGGGATTGGTATAGTCGCCTCGGTGCAAAGCGGCATAGTCCCCAAAAGCTACTGGCTGAAGCCCCAGA
Organism: Chamaesiphon polymorphus CCALA 037; assembly: GCF_003003845.1. Classification (GTDB taxonomy): domain Bacteria; phylum Cyanobacteriota; class Cyanobacteriia; order Cyanobacteriales; family Chamaesiphonaceae; genus Chamaesiphon; species Chamaesiphon polymorphus. The sequence continues at coordinate 8,866 of NZ_PVWO01000148.1, forward strand.
GCCAGTAATGGTTCTAATATATATGGGCCTAATACGACAATTCGTTGCGGTCGAACGCGCGAGCGCGCCGCAAGGCGGTCGCACACTTGAGTCGTTCCGGCGGTATGTTCGATTTGCTGGCAGTTAGCGCGCTTGACTGGTGAGATCGATCCGATCGACTGTTGGTGTAGCGTCCCCGTTGGGGAATCGAATTTGCCCGCACAGGCGGCGATCGTCAGTATTAACCCGATCGCCACAACCAGCTTATAAAAATAATTCCTAAATTTCATCGTTTTTCTCTAGAACCTATTTCAACTTAAAGTCAGTATTCCAAGCGATGGGTTTTGGGAAAATTCATAAATATCCTGAGTTGACGACCGCAGCATGATTTCAATCTCTTTGGTAGAGCAATTTCCCCGCCGAATCCAGATAACTTTTGGTGGGAAACCTCGGACAATACTTAGATCGTTATAATCTGAGTCGCGGGTAACAATTGTATAGTCATTTTGAGCCGCATAGTCCCAAATGAGGCGATCGTCATCCCTATCCATTTGTAATGGAAAAACATGTTGAGAATTAGGATAGATATCGGCAAGAATCAAAACTAAGCGAGGTGAAAGATTGTGGTCGAAAAGTAATTTCATGCCGCGATCGTGAGGGTAAGCTGTTCCCGATCTGCGGCGTAGCTAAGGCAGGCAAGAATGTCAGTGGTGGTGAGGTACGGAAAGTCTTGTAGAATTTCATCTTGGGTCATACCAGATGCTAAATATGACAAGACATCATAGACGGTTATTCGCATCCCTCGGATACAAGGTTTTCCACTACGTTTTCCAGGTTCTATTGTGAGAATATCTTGGTATTTCATTAGTATATGGAGCGTAATAATAGATTCATTTTAGCGCAACGCCTTCTCTCAATTTGTGAGATTTCAATCTGTTTTCTAAGATTCATATTTCTTGCACATCATTACTTGATGATTCACGAGCTATATCATTTTCGATCCCAATCTTATCGATCGCCTCAAAGATCTCAAATAGTCTCTAAAGCTCTGTTCTCAACACCTTTTCAGCTTCCAACTGTTTGAGGCTGCCGAGCAGATTGGGTCGAACTGGATGGTTGCCATCGGTTGCTAATTCTGGATTGAATATTTTGGTACCGATCGGAATACACATCGGCGTTCCGGCGATCGGATCGGGGTAGATCTGACATTTGAGGTTAAATACCGCCTCGACGAGTTCTGCCGTGACGATCTCGGCTGGGGTGCCTGCGGCGAATACGCGTCCGGCTTTGATGGCAACTAAATAATCGGCATAGCGACAGGCGCGATCGAGATCGTGCAATACCATCACGATCGTCCGTCCTTGCTGCTGATTGAGTCGGTAGAGCAGATCCAAGACTTCCATTTGATGGGCGAGATCGAGAAATGTCGTCGGCTCGTCTAGTAACAGAATTTTGGTGTTTTGAGCCAGGGACATGGCAATCCACGCGCGCTGTCTTTGGCCGCCAGAGAGGGTATCGAGGGGGCGATCGCTCAGTGCTACTAAGTCGGTCATTTCTAAGGCTTCGCGGACGATTTGGCGATCGTGGATCGACCATTGTTGCCGCCAATCTTGGTAGGGATAACGACCTTGGGACACCAAATCTTTGACGGTTAAACCTTCAGGGGAAATCGGACTTTGTGGTAATAGCCCCAATTGTCGGGCGACACTTTTAGTCGATCCGGCGAGGATCGATTTACCATCGAGATACACCCCGCCGCTAGTCGGTTTGAGCAATCTTGCCAACCCTTTGAGTAAGGTCGATTTGCCGCAGCCATTCGACCCCACTAACACGGTAATTTTTTCCGCAGGAATCGTTAAGGACAAATCCTGAATAATCGCGTTCCCTCGGTAAGCCAGGGATAGATCTTGAGCGACGAGTTCTAGCATTGGCGGTAGCGATTTTGAATCAGTAAATAGAGGAAAAACGGCGCGCCGATCGCGGCGATGACGACACCACAGGGCAACTCGATCGGGGCAAAGATCGTGCGCCCGATCGTATCGGCGATCGTCACTAAGATGCCCCCAATGAGGGCGGTGACTGGTAAGATCTGGCGATAATTGCCCCCGACGAGTTGGCGGGCGATGTGGGGGGCAATCAGTCCGACAAAGCCGATCGCGCCAGCGGTAGCCACAGCCGAGCCAGCTAACGCCACGGCGACGATAACGAGCTGGGCGCGTTGCCAGTTCACGCGACTCCCCAATCCAGTGGCGATCTCATCGCCCAAATTGAGGATATTTAACTCCCGCGTTAGTCCTAATGCCAGAGCAGTACCAACCATCGTCCACGGCAACAAGGCGAATAAATCCTCCCAGGTGCGACCGTAGACGCTGCCAGCCAGCCAGACTAAAGCTTGACTAACTTGGTAAATAGAACCCAAGGAAATCATTAAACTAGTGCAGGCAGTGGCGATCGCCGATAAGCCAATGCCCAGCAAAATTAATAACATCGGTGAATTTTGCCCAGTCCCTGCCAAACTATAAATTAAGGCTGCCATGAATAATGCCCCGACAAATGCGGCGATCGGCAGGGTAGCAACAGGGGCATCGGGAAATAACACGATCGTCGTAACTGCCGCCAAACTCGCGCCTGCATTGATGCCGATAATACCCGGATCGGCGAGGGGATTGCGGGTTAAGCCTTGAAAAATCGCGCCCGAAATTGCCAGCGCGACACCGACTAAAAAGGCAACTAAGGTACGGGGTAATCTCAAGGTTTGAATCACGAAGGGCAGATCGGGATTACCAGTATCGATGCCCAGTAAGGTTTGGACGAGATCGAAAATCTCGATCGGGTACTCACCTTGTCCGACATTGACGACGATCGCTACCAAGCTCAACCCCGCTAAGATGAGCACGATTGGCACCGATCGGCGGTCGGGGCGCGACGCTGGTAGGGGCGGGCGAATGGCTAACCAGTTTTTCATGAGCGAATTTTTGCTTTGGCGAGATAGACAAATAC
>NZ_PVWO01000149.1 GCF_003003845.1 Chamaesiphon polymorphus CCALA 037
TATATATGCAAACTAAATCTACCGAACTCCCCTACGACCTCACACAATGGAGACAAGGGTATCGATCGCAAACTCAAGAATATGACTATCAAATCACCGAGATAGACGGACAAATCCCTCCCGAATTAACGGGGACATTATTCCGAAATGGGCCGGGATTATTCGATATTAATGAGGATGCAGTTCGCCATCCATTCGATGGCGATGGAATGATTTGTCGGATTACATTTAAAGATGGTAAAGCCCACTTTCGCAATCGGTTCGTCCAAACTGAAGCCTACGTTGCCGAACAAGCTGCTGGAAAATTTCTCTATCGCGGTGTTTTTGGTACTCAAAAAGCTGGCGGTTGGTTGAGTAATGCTTTTGATGTCAGTCTCAAAAATATTGCCAATACTCAAGTTGTTTACTGGGGTGGTAAATTACTCGCGCTGTGGGAAGCTGCCGAACCCCATCGTTTAGATCCCAAAACTTTAAATACGATCGGAATTGAGTATCTAAATAATACGCTCCAACCAGGTGACCCTTTCGCCGCACATCCATTATTTGACCCCAAACAAAACCGCATGGTCAACTTTGGATTGAAGGCTGGTAAATTCGACACCACCGGACTGCTGACGGGAATTACGATCTACGAATTAGATCTCGATGGTAAAGTTGTTAAAAAGCATTCTCATACCATTCCTGGATTTGCATTCATTCACGATTTTGCAATTACGCCTAACTATTGTATCTTCTTCCAAAACCCCGTCGGTTTCAATCCCTTCCCATTTTTATTTGGCTTAAAAGGTGCGGGGGAATGTGTCAAATTCCAACCCGAAAAACCAACCAAAATTATCATCATTCCTCGCAATCCTCACAGTGGCGAGAAAGTCCAAACTCTCGAAACTAAATCGGGATTTGTCTTCCATCATGCCAATGCCTTCGAGCACGATGGTAAGATCTCGATCGATTCGATCGCTTATGCTACTTTTCCTGAAGTTGAAGAGGGCAAAGATTTTCGCGATACTAATTTTAGTTTGCTCTCTCCAGGACAATTATGGCGGTTTTAAATGGATCTCCAAAATCGTCAGGTAAAGAGTACGCTAGTCGAGCCTCGCTGCTGCGAATTTCCCACCATCAATCCTGCTAATGTCGGCTATCCCTATCGTTATGTCTATATGGGTGTCGCGCAAACCTGCGATGGCAATGCGCCACTCCAAAGCATCCTCAAATTAGATCGCGAAACTGGCGAGCGGCAATTATGGACGGCAGCACCGACGGGATATGTCAACGAACCCGTCTTCGTACCGCGTCCTGGTGGCACCCAGGAGGACGATGGCTGGCTGATTGCGATGATTTATGATGGCGCGCGCGATCGATCGGCTGTGGTCGTTTTAGACGCCGCAGATCTCACCAAGGGAGCAGTTGCAACTTTACATCTAACTCACCATATTCCTTATGGATTGCACGGTAGTTGGACGGATGAGATCTTTATCGATTCGCTATAGGATACTTGTTAGTTAAACAGTGGGTAAATGAACCGAGATCGTGCTTGTTCTCGATCGGTAAAAGTTTGCCCACGATCCTCTGATTCTTTCATTTGTTGCTCCTACTCCAAGGCTTGAAGGTTGAAGTGAAGTTGGTACAGTTTTTCTATCGCCAAATAACATTTTGTGGATTAGTAAATAAAAATAGTCTTCTAGCATTGCTAGAAGACTATGGTTTTCAGGAAAGGTAATTATCAATTATCAATTCTCAATTATCAATTATCTACAAGCCAATCAAACGTAAGGAGTTTTGGAAGACATCCACATTAGCAACGATAAGGTATGCGATGACAGCACCGCCAACTCCGCCAATTAAGAAACCCGTTGCATAAGTATTCCAACCTTTGGTACTAGCAAATGTATCAGGGGGATTTGGAACTGTCAGCGTCGCGATCGCGGGTGGTGGATTGGTAGCGGCGTAGATGACAATTACCGCAGCAGAAATCACAACTAGACCGATATCTGATAAGAGTGCGGTGACTGCGCCTAACTCAGAGTAGCGTAATGGATTGAACTTAAAAAATGGCCCGAGCTGCCAATAGCCATGAGCTAATCCTACCTCGATGCCTCTTCGCATTGGCGACAAACCCTGACGGTAGGCTGAGAAGTTGTTAACGATCGCTTTAGCAAGTTTGGAACTATTGATGGGCGTTGCTAAATTACTACCCTGCGGATCGAAATCGGGTAAGACGACCTCTTGATTGCGAGGATCGCGGGGATTATTCTTCGACTGGTCGATTTTTTCAACAAAAGTGGTCATAGTTGGACACCGCTACGTCTGAGCTTTGCACTCGATCTTAAGCAATGACAGTCGAAAGATCGTCTGGCTTAGGGTAGATAGCAAAAAATTAAAAGTATCCCCAAAGAAAGATAGAGCCGATCGCAGTCGATCTCCATCGCTTGGATCGAGCTTTTGTGCTAGATCGCACTCATTGTGTACGCCGCCGCTCGATATCACATATAGCCAGAAGGTATAATTAGAGAGATATCCACCTGCAATCTGCGGTAGCGATTTTAAGCGTTTCTATGAATCAGTCCTCAATACTCGATCGGATTATTCGCCGTAATAATGTTTGCATTTCCGGACAGGGCGATCGAGCAGTGATGTTCGTTCATGGCTTGGGCTGCGACCAGCGCATGTGGCGGTATGTCGCTCCTACATTTGAAGTTGACTTCAAAGTAATTTTGATGGATTTGTCAGGTTGCGGGAGATCGGATCTCTCAGCTTTCGATCTCGATCGATATAGCAATTTAGAGGGTTACGCACAGGATATTTTAGAAGTAATTGCGGCACTCGATCTCCAGGATGTGGTATTTGTCGGGCACTCCGTCAGTATTATGTTGGGGGCGATCGCCTCGATCCGTCAGCCTGAAAAATTTAGTAAGCTAATTATGGTGGCACCGTCGCCGTGCTACCTCAATTATCCCCCCGATTATCTGGGTGGATTCGATCGTGAGGATATCGAGGAACTACTCGATTTGATGGATAAAAACTATATGGGTTGGGCGAGTTTTCTCGCACCGTTAGCGATTGACTATTGCCCATCGCCAGAGCTAGCACAAGAACTCGAAAGTAGCTTTTGTTCTACCGATCCAATTACCGCCAAAGCATTTGCTAAAGCAACTTTCTATGCAGATTGCCGTTCCTTGTTACCAGAGATCGTCACACCTTGTTTGGTAATGCAGTGTAGTGAAGATGCCCTCGTCCCCGAACCAGTGGGAGAATACCTGCATCACCATATCCCCAAATCGAGTTACATTAAGTTAACAGCTACCGGACATTGCCCTCATCTGAGCCAACCAGTCGAGACAGCAGCATTCATTCGCAGTTACATTAGTGCCAGCATGGCAAATACTGTCTCCAGGCAGATATGAGTGACATTTTAGAATTTGCGCCCTGTGGTTATATTCGCTTCTCTGAGACAGGTATCATCGAACGCATCAATAGTACGCTAGCCAACTGGATCGGCGCACCCAAGCACGCGATCGAAGGGCAATCGATCCAATCGTTGCTCCCCAAAGCCGGACAGATTTTTCTTCAGTCATATATCTTCCCCCAACTCAAGTTCAGCGCAGACGTGGAAGAGTGTCACTTCAAACTGCTAACGCGATCGGGCGAACGCATTCCAGTATTGGGTAACTTTTACTGGAGCGAGCGCGAAGCTTGCGCGTCGTCTAACGACGATCGGACAAACCAGCCGCAACTAGATGGTTCGACGACATTATATGATGTCATCATCATTCGCGCGCACAAGCGGCACCAGCTAGAAAACGCACTCGTACTCGCCCAGCAAAAAGCCGATGCCACAGTCCGCGAGCTAAAGAAGTCCAACGATTCGCTCGGTCGGTTTGCAAATATGGTGGCACACGATCTCAAGTCACCGCTGCGGAATATCAATCGGCTGGCTGAATATCTAAGTGACGATTACGAAGATTTATTAGATGACGATGGTAAAGACCTGTTAAAAAAATTAGACAGCACCTCACAACAGGCAATTTATTTCGTAGATAAATTGTTGGAATATGGGAGTTTAGGTGCCAAAGGCACCCTTGAGGAGGTCGATCTCAATCGTGTAGTAACGATCGCTAGCGAGACATTTAGCGAGTCGATGGCGACGACTGGTGCCACCTTGCAAATTGGCAGGTTGCCAACTGTGATGGGAATCGAAATCCAGCTCGTCCAGCTTTTTCAAAATCTGATTGGTAATGCCATCAAATATCGATCGCCAGATCGATCGCTAATTATCGACATTCAGGCAACTCAAATTGATGAGAAAGAATGCAAGATTTGGGTAAAAGACAATGGTGTTGGCATTCCCGCCCAATATCAACAAGACGTTTTCGATATTTTATTTCGGTTGCATGGTAAGGATCTAGAGGGAGCAGGCATCGGTTTAGCTACCTGCAAATGGATCGTCCAAAACCATCTTGGGACGATCGGGGTAGAGAGTAACATCGATGAAGGTAGCAGTTTTTACTTTACGTTACGCTCGATCGATCGTTGAGCTATGTGCTAGCAGCTATTCTGGGTCGCGATCGATATATGTCAAAATGGAATTAATTGCTGGAGATGATTTAGATGTTGTATTATCAATCCACCCGCTGGACATCCGCAGATCTAGAGCTACTACCCGATAACGGTAATCGTTATGAAATCATCGATGGAGAACTATTCGTGACTCGCGCACCTCACTGGAAACATCAAAGAGTTATTACTAGGTTGATTCAATCGTTAGGGATTTGGTCGAGCCAGAGTAAATTGGGTGAGGTCGTTACGACTCCAGGCATTGTGTTTCCCGATGATGATAATGTGATTCCAGATTTGGTGTGGATTAGTAACGACAGGTTAGCACGGAGTTTGGATGAATCTGGGCATCTTGTCGCCGCACCAGAACTAGTGGTAGAAGTACTTTCGGCTGGTAGCGACAACGAACGGAGAGATAGAGAAGTCAAGCGCAAGCTTTATACGATTCGAGGTGTTCAAGAATATTGGGTTATCGATTGGAAAAGACAACAAATTGAGGTGTTTCGTCGCGATAGTAATGGTTTACCGCTCATCGGAACATTGTTTTGTAGTGATGTTTTAACGAGTCCGTTATTACCTAATTTTGAACAGTCTATTGCCGAAGTTTTTAGCTGATTAATGATTTTTGATTCGTTCTGGTACCGCACTCGATTGTGATGCAAAGTCCGTGTAGGCGGACTGAATTTTATACTAGTATATTGCGGAAAATAAGCGATCGTTTCCACCTCCCGTCTGACGTAAATATAGGTAGGGGTAATTCATGAATTACCCCTACCTATATTTACTCCATAAAATACTAGTCCGCGTTCGCGTAGCGTCTCGTAGAGAAGGCGGACTTTGCATTACAAGCCGAGACTTCTCGTCTCCAGGTATTTCTTAATTACAGGGTCGATCGATTCAATTTCAAAAAGTACCCTAACAGATACAGAGAACCGCATAGCACAGGTTGATGGGTATTGCTACTCGATATCGCGGCGGTTAATCCAGCAACAAGATCGGGATAAATGTCGATCGATCCAATTTCTGGGCAGACGGAGCGTGCTAAATCGGCTAGCAGGTTTAGATCTGCGGAACTATGGTCGGGGATGGGAACTAGATATAATCGATCGCCAGGGCGGAGTAAGGCTTGAAAAATTTCTCGATGTGCTTTGGTCGATAACATGCCTATTGCCCAACTAATCGGGGTATTTAAGGTATCGATATATTGACGCAAAGCTACTGCTGCGGCTGGATTGTGGGCACCATCGATTAATAATTTATCCCCTTGCCAAGTCGTCCATTGCATCCGTCCCAACCACCGTGTATTTGTCATTCCTGCGATAATTGCCTCGTCGCTAATGCCCCATCCCAATCGCCGTAAAACATCAATTGTCGCGATCGCAATTGCCGAATTAGTCAATTGCATTTCACCTAACAAAGTCAGGGGATACTCAATTCCAGCAAATTCATACCAGGGTAGCGATTTTGCTGCCGATGGCGTTTCAGAGCTAAACCTCACTGTCGGCACTTTAACGGCAGGTTTAACCCACTTTACGGGGCAATCGAGCTGGGCGATTCGATCGGTAACAACGGCTACAGCATCGGGTGGCAGCGTGCCAATAATTGCCCAGCAATTGGGTTTGAGGATACCTGCTTTTTCGGCGGCAATTTTGGCGATCGTGTCGCCGAGTTGTTGCCAGTGATCGATCGAGATCGAGGTAATCACCGTCGCCAGTGGCTCGTCGCAGACATTAGTCGCATCTAGTCTCCCACCCAAACCAACTTCTATTACCGCGATATCTACTTGCGAATCGGCAAAGTACAGCCACATTGCCGCAGTGACAATTTCAAACTGAGTTGGCGTAGGTAAGTTGGGATCGATCGCTTGAATAACGCGATCGAGAATTTCTAGGGCGATTTTGGTATCGATCGGTCGATCGTCGATACAAATGCGCTCGTTCCAGTCTACCAAATGTGGCGATGTATACCGACCGACTCTATACCCTGCGGCAGTAAGGATACTCGATAAATAAGCACAGACAGAACCTTTGCCGTTGGTACCAGCGACGTGAATTATTGGCACGGAGTGATGTGGCGAACCGAGTGCGGCGAGCAATGTTTGGATGCGGCTCAGTCCTAAATTCACCCCAAATTGATGAAATGGTGCGAGCAGCGTATCGATAGCAGAAGTTGGATCTGTCACTTAGGCATTTACTAAATAGAGCGAAATTTTAATTTATACCTTCTCCGATCCCTAATTCAAGGGATGGTGGCATAAATCGGATGCGGCACGATCGGATCGATCGATCGCCGCTACCCGCTAGAATATCGAGATCGGTTTGCCGCTGCGATTGCAAAAATGTCTCGATCGGCGATCTCATCAACACATAAGAATTCAACAGTAGCAAGTATTCCTCTATACGAGAAAATACTGAATCTTTTAAAAAAAGTGTTCTTTTACACGATAAAATGCTTCGTTTTTAAATATCTGTATTAAAGACTACAGTACATTGCGGTTGACTATTAATTTATATTATCGTAAGATTGCAAAATATAAATGTAAAAGAATAAAAGCAAACACTAGATGCAATAAATTAAACTTTGTTTGCATATATATATTAGGGCAAGCAAATATATGAATTTACAGTTTCTACCAGCACCTAAAATATTCAGGTATAAGCTTGGAAATATTACTATTTTTCAATTGATATATAATTCATTTTGCTCAATAATTAATAATTAATTTTTGATATTAACTATCAATTTTTAAATTAAAAATAAAAACCAATAACGTCAGACTTAAGCTCTGACAGGTATTGTAGCTCGTTAAAAAGCGAGCTTTTCTAATTTTTTTGTCTTTATTTTGCATTATCAGCTTTTAGAGGTGTATATATTTTGACAAAAGTGAATCTACAAACATGGTTGACATAGAAAAATATCTATGGGAAAGTATAAAAAGATTATTAAAAAGTTGCATTTTTAAAACTCACTCTATTTTTTTAAGACAAAGTAGGTAAGTATTTTTTGGACGTGCATTGATTTTTTGATATCTCGCTAGCATAGCTTGGCATTATATCGATAGTAGCCTCAGCTAAAAGCAAACACCCGAAAAAGCAAACCAATTCCCATAAATAGGATTTATTATTGTATGCAAATTTTTCAAACTGAAAATACACCAAGCCCAATCGAGACTGCTAAAAGTGCAACCTTAGCACAAGCAATTGTTAAAGCTAACGCAGCAGTCCAAAATGGTGTCAAACCATTTTCTGGAGAGTTCTTTCGCGAGTGTTTTGCCGTAGCTGAAGCTGGAGACAAGATCGAGCAGTACTTCAATCGTGCCATCCAAAATCCCACTGGACTGTACATGTTCTTCCAGCGTTATACTCACTTCAACGCTTATACTTCGGCGGTAATTTCGCGGTTGGCAAGTTCGATCGCTATGTCTCGTTATCTGTTCAGCGATCCGACTGTTGAGACGATCGAAGAAGCAGATCGCGGATTTAACCTCGCTGCTAAAGTGATGATCGCCGCTTCTGATGAAGGTACCAATGATGGTGCGCCACACCGGACACTCGCTCAACTGTTGTTGAGGACGATGGGTGACTACGCCGAACTCTCAGTTGCCGAGCGCAATCAATTTGCCGCAGTACCTGCATGGCTGACTGATATTTGCAATGGCATTATGGAAGGCTACTCTGGCGTTCCTGGCGATGCCGTGTCCTTGATTCGGAGCATGGGATTTCATGCCGCGTCTGAATTGTTTGGCGATATCGAGTATGAATTAGTCGATAAAGTCGTGCGTTATGACAACAAAGATGTTGGTTTTGATGCCTTTTTACGCAAAACCCCAGCAGCCGAACTCTGCGGACACCGCTATCATCCTTGGGGTTATGTGTTAGTTCATGCCAGCCATAAAGGTGCTGCTGGCGTTGAAGCTTGCCACTTTGAGTGTGTTGTCGATGCGTTGAATATGGTGGCAAATTATCGCCCTGAATCTAAAGAGCAAATCATGCAGTGGGCATTAGAAGGTTTCGAGCAATTTATGAACTTGGAACAGGATATGTTCGCACGAGTTGATGCAGAAACTCAAGCTTTTGTTGCAGCACAAGCTGTTAAAGAGCTAGCGTTAGTTTAGACGTCGATCGACTCTACTGAATCTGACATTAGTCAATAATATCCCCAACTTCTAACAGGAGTTGGGGATATTATGCGATCGAAACATTACATCAACAAAGGAAGATCGATCTTGAATTGGCACGCAATTTTAGGTATGGCAGCAGGGCTAATCTTGCTGTTGGGAAATATTCCCTACATTCTGTCCATTCGGCGGGGGGATACTCGACCAAATCGAGTTACCTGGGGGATTTGGACGACGATCGGGTTTATTTTAGTGGGCAGCTACTATGCGATCGGAGCGACAAATACACTGTGGTTGCCAATCGCTCAAGTTATCAGCCAACTGATTATCACTTGTTATGCTTTTAAATACAGTAAAGGTCGGTGGCAAAGATTGGATCGGATCTGTCTGGCTGGTGCGGGCTTGAGTTTATTATTGTGGTGGCGTTCTGGTTCGCCATTAGTAGCACTAGCGATGAATATTGCGATGGATATATTGGGCGCAATCCCAACTATCAAAAAGATCTATTACGAACCAGATTCCGAAGATCTCTTATTTTGGGTAATGGCTTTTAGTGCCAGTGTCCTAAACTTATTGGCGATCGAGAGTTTTACTTTATCGTTTCTTTTGTTTCCGCTGTACTTATTTATGTTAAATATTACTGTCTTAATATTATTGACTCGACCGCGATGGTCTCAACTTTGGGGTTAGGGGATCGGGGGAATGCGAGATCGCGAAGACTGACAACATCTGTTGTCAGTCTTTTTTTGCGAGTTTTGGCCCCATTATCATCGTTGTAGTGCTTCTCAGCTCGCCGCAAATTTTTTTCTGCCAAAATGCAACATCGGTGAGTTCGCTGGGTAATCTATACACATGGACAGGTTAGTACTAGAAATATGAATCGACTTATTGCCACAACAGATCGGTTTTCTTTTGCCGCAAGAGAACTGTCACAAAAACTGTCAGAACAATTGCAGAATGGCAAAATTGGTTACTGGGAGCATCAATTTGACAGGTTGGCAGATCGAGAGCAAGTATTGCATTGGAACTTAGCTACGGCTAACGGTCAAATTTTGTATGCAGGTAACCGCTTGTGGTCGGTACAAAGCCTGATGAGAGTCATTTATAGATATGCGGTGTACACTCGCAGCGAGCTAGTGGGTTCTAGATTCGAGCAACTCAAGATTACCGCCGAGCAGGAAGAATGGACTCCAGCTCAATTGTTAGCGCAGATGAAAAAAATCGGGATCGTCAACGATGCCCAATTGACCAAAGCTTTGAAACTGAAAGTTTTGAACGATTTAGATATTTACTTGCTCATGGGTAGTGGGACAGCTAACTTTATCCCCGAACCAGACTTGGCACAGCAATTGCCAGTAGAGGGATTTAGCCCGATGATTTTGCTGGATGAGGCCAAACAACGACAATTGCAATGGGAACAAATCCAGCAGCAAGTGCCTTCGATTAACTTAATTCCGAGCCTGAATCGAGCGGCATTAGCCAAAGCCAATTTACCAGCCGGACAGCAAGAACGAATTGAAAATCTCGTCAAATCGCAGCAAACGCTGAATTCGATCGCCGAGGAAATGGCCAAAGATACACTCGAAATCGCTGAGATGTTTGCCAAATTTGTCAGAGTAGGACTAGTCAGCTTCCAACCCCCAAAAAACAATACACCCAGACCGATCGTGGTTGTCGATGACTCGCCACTGATTTTGTCACAGTTCCAGCATTGGGTGGGGGGACTGGGTTATCCAGTCGTCGTCTGCCAAGAATCGCAGACAGCTCTGACAAAAATTGTGGAAGTTGAGCCAGCGGCAATTTTCATCGATATCAATATGCCCGGAATTTCTGGATTTGAACTAGTCAAGCAAATCCGCAAGCAGCCGCAATTGTCAGCGATTCCGCTGGTAATTTTGACAGGAGAACAAAAGCTCTCCAACCGCTGGCGAGCGCAATGGAGTGGGTGCGACTTTTTGACGAAACCGCTCTCACCAACAGATGTGAGTGATTTTCAAGCTCGACTTGAAGAATTACTCATTAGGCTAGTCGGCACGCCTGACTCAGTAGCTAACTAATCGCCAACATTTCCAGAACTAAGTACCTAAACACAAAAGACATGAAATTTTTAATTATTGATGACAGCTCTGTAGATACCCTCGCTTTGACTTCGATTTTGGAGACATTAGGACATAGTGTAGACCGTTGTGATGGCACTAGCAATGCGATGAACACGATCGAGACAGGTACATACGATGCCGTGTTTTTGGATGTAGTCATGCCAGAACAAGATGGTTATAAATTCTTGCGCGCAATGCGTCTCAACCCCAAAACAGCGGATCGATATGTGGTCTTCTGTTCTAGCAAAAAAACACCGCTAGAAATGAACTACGGCATCCAACGCGCTGGTGCCAATGACTATCTGCCCAAACCCGTCAGCCGGGAAACCGTCGAGCCGATCTTGGCTAAAATTCCCGCTAAAGTCTCGGCTAAATAGGTTTTAGGTTTTAGGTTTTAGGCTTTAGGCTTTAGGTTTTAGGTTTTAGGCTTTAGGTTTTAGGTTTTAGGTTTTAGGTAGAGTGTAGAGGGTAGGCAAGAAGGTTTTAGGCTGTAGGTTATGGAACTGCGTTCCAACCCTCCCCGTCTCCCCGTCTCCCACTCATCCACTCATCCACTCATCCACTCATCTACCCATCTCCCCTTAAATGAATGCGATCCAGACACCAATTGCGACTCAAACATTACTAGCAGATCGATTTATCTTGACTGCTGTCGAAAAGTTTACGCTGGTATTTCCGGCTGTTTGGGTGGCCGAAATTTTGCGAATCGATCGATCTCAAATTCTGGAGCTACCATTCTACGATCCGCTGTTGATGGGTATCGTCCATCATGACGGCCAGATCGTACCGCTGATTTCTGCCGCGCGGTTATTAAAAGTCGAACAATTTGGCGTCCGCGAAAGATCGATCGTTATCAAACTCAATCAAGCTGCTGGCACGATCGCCAATATTGGCTTAGTAGTCGATCGAGCGATCGGGAACACTCCCCGCCAAGATTTACCCCCAGAAATATTTACCACCGCAACCACTGCCAGTGGGATGCTGTTGATGCGCCCAGACTTAATTCCGACCGATTTATGGC